>NZ_JBSXNR010000052.1:0-15568 GCF_056857735.1 Flagellimonas sp. L-11 | reverse complement strand
ATATCGCCTTTTTCTACTTGAGATATTACTGCTAATTTAAAGCCTAAATTGTAATCACGCTGGGTGCGCTTATTCCTCGGGTTTTCTGAATACTTCATAAATAAGTTGATTTTGTGTCAACTTATTTCAGGACGGGACAGAATAATATAAAAAGCCCCACTGGATACCAGCGGGGCTTTTCACATGTTTAATGATATGTTACAATTTAAGAGATAGTGCAAAAATAATTTGCGAAGGTCTCGAATCTACTCTGCTATCTTCTAAATTAGCGATATTATTGTTAATGATTTCGGCTTCATTTTCCGAAAACCCCCTTTCGTATCTAACGTCTAAACCAATGTTTCCTAGGTTTACCCCAACACCTGCATTTAGACCTACCGTAAAGTCATTTTTTACGTCCTCAATTTCAATATCGCCAAAGTCATTGTTCAACGTATATTGAAAAGCAGGCCCTGCAAAAATGTGCAAAGGACCGATCAATTTATATCCCAAAAGGACGGGCATGTCCAATTTGGAAACATCGTAATCTTCGGAGTCGCCATCTGGTAAATCATAAGAACTTTTGGTTTTGGAATATACCAATTCTGGTCTTAAATAAATCTTGGGGAAATCCAGTTTGCCCCAAAATCCAAAATGGTATCCTGTCTTACCTTCGGCACCTTCGACGATATCTTGTCCGCCATCACCAACAGAACCGATTAAATCTCCGTTCTTGTTGTAGGATAAACCGGCCTTAATACCGAACCCTGAACCGCTTTGTGCCATCGCTGCAGAACCAATTAAGGCAAATACAGCTACTAAAAGTGTTTTTTTCATAAGTGTCTATTTTATAAAGTTGAAATATCTCCAAAGGAGATAGCTGAAACTATTTACGTTTCAACACTTTTAAAACGGCGGCTTCTATGGCTTTATTGTTCAATCCGTACTTCTCCATAAGTTGATCGGGCGTTCCACTCTCTCCAAAAGTATCTTGTGTTGCCACAAACTCTTGAGGGGTAGGATGGTGGGTGGCCAGCACTCGGGAGACACTTTCACCAAGTCCGCCCAAATAATTGTGCTCTTCCGCCGTTACCACGCAACCCGTTTTCTTCACAGAATCCAAAATGGCCTTATCGTCCAAGGGTTTAATGGTGTGTATATTGATTACTTCTGCGGAAATTCCTTGGTTTTCCAAGCTTTCGGCAGCAAGTAGTGCCTGCCAAACCAAGTGTCCTGTTGCAATGATGGTCACATCGGTACCTCCGTTGAGCATGAGCGCCTTACCGATTTCAAATTTTTGGTCCACAGGGGTGAAATTGGCTACTTTGGGGCGTCCAAAGCGCAAATAAACTGGGCCATGGTGTTCCGCTATGGCAATGGTGGCCGCCTTGGTCTGGTTAAAATCACAAGGGTTGATGACCGTCATACCGGGCAACATTTTCATCAAACCGATGTCTTCCAGAATTTGGTGCGTGGCACCGTCCTCGCCCAAGGTCAAACCAGAGTGCGAAGCACATATTTTCACGTTTTTATCGGAGTATGCGATGGATTGGCGGATTTGATCATACACACGACCAGTCGCAAAATTTGCAAAGGTAGAAGCGAAAGGAATTTTACCTCCTATGGTCAAACCGGCTGCAATGCCCATCATGTTGGCCTCTGCAATACCTACTTGGAAGAAACGTTCTGGGTTTTCTTCAATAAAAGTGTCAATCTTTAAAGACCCCACAAGGTCGGCACATAAGGCTACCACATTGGGATTGGTTCTTCCCAGTTCCGTCATTCCCGCGCCATATCCGCTTCGGGTGTCTTGTTTTCCTTGATCTGTATATTTAGTCATTCTCTCTTTTTCTTATGATTAGTAATCGCCTAAAGTCTCTGGATTTTGTGCCAATGCGGTCGCCAATTGCTCATCGCTGGGCGCTTTACCGTGCCATGCATGGGTGTGCATCATAAAGTCAACGCCATTGCCCATTTCCGTGGTCATAACAATACATACCGGTTTTCCCTTTCCAGTTCTGCTCTTGGCTTCTTTTAAGCCTGCGATAACCTGCTCTAGGTCGTTTCCGTTTTCAATTTCCAGAACATCCCATCCAAATACCCTGAATTTTTCGGCAACATCACCAATAGGAAGCACATCTTCGGTAGCACCGTCAATTTGTTGGCCATTACGGTCCACGGTGGAAATTAAATTGTCCACTTTATTGCCAGCAGCGTACATGATTGCCTCCCAGTTTTGACCCTCCTGCAATTCCCCATCGCCGTGGAGGCTGAATACCAAATGATCGTCGCCGTTCAATTTTTTGGCCAAAGCAGCACCGATGGCAACGGACATTCCCTGTCCCAAAGATCCTGATGCCACGCGTACCCCCGGCAATCCTTCATGGGTCGTCGGGTGTCCTTGTAATCTGGAATCTATCAGTCTAAAAGTGTTCAATTCCTCTAAGGGGAAATAACCCCTTCGGGCTAAAACACTGTAAAAAACGGGCGAGATGTGTCCGTTGGAAAGAAAAAATAGGTCCTCTCCAACCCCGTCCATATCAAACCCTTCCTTTAAATCCATTACTTCGTTGTAGAGTGCTACAAAAAACTCGGTACAGCCCAAAGAACCTCCTGGGTGACCCGAATTTACCTTATGGACCATTCGTAAAATGTCCCTTCTTACCTGTACTACCAGGTCTTGTAATTCTTGCGTGTTCGGCATCGTGTCAATAATTTAGATATCAAATGTAATCGCATTATTCGTAGAAAACAAGTGTCGATTATACATTTGTTAAATAGCTTGTGCTCAGAAACTTTATTTTTTTGTTAAGGAACAACGAAACAGAGTTAGTTATATTTGCGGTTCTAAAACGAACAATTGGATTTTACCTTAATACAAAAGGACAATAAAAGCAAGGCCAGGGCAGGGGAGCTGACCACTGACAATGGCAACATACAAACCCCTATTTTTATGCCCGTAGGTACAGTTGCCTCGGTAAAAGGGGTACATCAACGGGAATTAAAAGATGAAATAAATCCTGATATTATTTTAGGGAACACTTATCATCTTTTCTTAAGACCGGGTACTGGAATACTGGAAGAAGCCGGTGGACTTCATAAATTTATGAATTGGGACCGTCCTATTTTGACGGATAGCGGGGGTTATCAAGTGTATTCGCTTTCAGATAATAGAAAAATTAAAGAAGAGGGCGTTAAGTTTAAGTCCCATATTGATGGATCTCGTCATTTTTTCACTCCGGAGAATGTAATGGAAATACAACGCACCATAGGTGCGGATATTATTATGGCTTTTGATGAGTGCACGCCCTATCCCTGCGATTATCAATATGCCAAACGCTCCATGCACATGACGCATAGGTGGTTGGACAGATGCACCGATCATTTGGAAAAGCTACCGTTTAAATATGGTTATTCCCAAAGTTTTTTTCCTATTGTTCAAGGTTCTACCTATAAAGATTTAAGAAAACAATCGGCGGAATATATTGCCTCCGTAGAGGCAGAAGGTAATGCCATTGGCGGACTTTCGGTAGGAGAACCTGCCGAGGAAATGTACGAAATGGCGGAATTGGTCTGCGATATTCTTCCGGAAGATAAGCCGAGATATCTTATGGGGGTAGGTACACCAATCAATATTTTGGAAAATATTGCGTTGGGTGTGGATATGTTCGATTGTGTGATGCCCACTCGCAATGCCCGAAATGGCATGTTGTTTACGGCCCACGGAACCATCAACATCAAAAATAAAAAATGGGAGAACGATTTTTCCCCTATTGATGAAATGGGTATCACTTTTGTGGATACCGAATATTCCAAGGCCTATTTAAGGCATTTGTTCGCAGCCAATGAATATTTGGGCAAGCAAATTGCCACCATTCACAACTTAGGTTTTTATCTGTGGTTGGTGCGTACCGCAAGAGAACGTATTTTAGCCGGAGATTTTTTGGAGTGGAAAACCAAAATGGTCAACCAAATGGATAAAAGACTGTAATGTTCACCATACTCGATAGATACATACTTAAACGCTACCTGATCACCTTTATGGGGATGCTTTTACTGTTTGTCCCTATCGGTATTATGGCCAACTTGGCCGAGAAAATTGGGAAAATTATAGACAATGAGGCTCCGTTGGCCGAAGTAATCGTGTTTTACGGCAATTTTACCTTGGTAATCGGGAATTTATTGCTGCCTATTTTTCTTTTTTTATCGATTATATTTTTTACCTCCAAACTGGCCAGTAACACGGAAATTGTGGCGATTTTGAGTTCCGGTGTCTCCTTTTGGCGGTTTTTGCGCCCCTATTTTGTGGGGGCTACCTTGGTGGCCATCCTTATTTTTATGATGGGGATGTTCATAGTGCCCCATGCCAGTATTGGTTTTAACGAGTTTGAGTACAAATACTTTAAAAAAGGAAAACAGACCAGGGTAACGGAAAATATCTTCAACCAATTGAACGAGCAGGATTATATCTACGTGAGCAGTTTTGATCCCAACCGTAAGATCGGTTACAATTTTACCTACGAGCATTTTGATTCCATTGGAAAGCTGGACTATAAAATTTCCGCCAGTAACATAAGATGGGTGGAAGACGACAGTATTTACCGTTTGACCAATTATGAAAAGCGTACGTTGAGGAACGAAACCGAATACATTAAAGCAAAACGTAGGTTGGATACGGTTTTCTCCTTTCAAATAGATGATCTTACCCCGGTCTCCTATGTGGCCGAGACCAAAAACCTATTCGAGCTCAACGACTTTATCGAGGATCAACGCAGAAAAGGTGCATCAAACATCAATGCATATGTATTGGTAAAATATAAGCGATGGGCACTTCCCATTGCAGCATTCATTCTTACGGTAATAGCTGTAGCCGTTTCTTCGATGAAACGCCGTGGTGGGATGGGGCTAAATTTGGCCTTTGGTATCGGGGTGGCCTTTGTGTACATCTTTTTTGATAAAGTTTTTGGAACATTGGCAGAGCAATCCGGTTTTTCACCTTTGCTGGCAGTGGTACTTCCCAACCTTTTTTTTGGTGTTTTTGCCGTTTACATGCTAATGAAAGCCAAGCGATAATTCAGTAATATTAGCGTATATTGTTGAAGATAAAAGACTTGTGTTTTTCATGGGAGTATGCCATAATGTTATATATTTGTCCCCATTGTTTTTCGTGAAAATAAAAGACTTCCCATGGAATATCTAGAATTTGAACTCCCCATCAAAGAACTTGAAGAACAGCTTCAAAAATGTATGGTGATTGGGGAAGAAAGTGATGTAGACGTTACAGAAACGTGTGCCCAAATCGAAAAAAAACTCGCCCAGACCCGAAAGGATATCTATAAAAACCTTACCGCTTGGCAAAAAGTACAGTTGTCAAGACACCCCAGCCGGCCTTACACTATGGATTACATCAATGCCATTTGTGGAGACACCTTTTTGGAGCTCCATGGCGACAGAAATGTAAAGGATGACAAGGCCATGGTGGGAGGACTTGGAAAAATTGGTGACCAAAGCTATATGTTCATTGGCCAACAAAAAGGATATAATACCAAGACCCGTCAGTACCGTAATTTTGGTATGGCAAATCCAGAAGGGTACCGAAAAGCGCTCAGGTTGATGAAGTCTGCCGAAAAATTCAAGATTCCCGTGGTATGTTTTGTTGACACCCCAGGGGCTTATCCAGGTATTGAAGCAGAGGAAAGAGGTCAAGGAGAGGCCATTGCCCGTAATATTTTGGAAATGACCCGCCTTAAAGTCCCAATCATCGTAATTATTATAGGAGAAGGAGCCTCGGGGGGTGCTTTGGGCATTGGAGTGGGAGATAAGGTATTGATGTTGGAAAATACCTGGTACTCCGTAATATCCCCGGAATCTTGCTCATCCATCCTTTGGAGGAGTTGGGAATATAAAGAGCAGGCCGCCGAAGCCTTAAAATTGACCGCAACCGATATGAAAAAGCAAGGTTTGGTCGATGAAATCGTAAAAGAACCTCTTGGAGGAGCACATACCGACAGAAAAAAAACATTTGAAACGGTCGCGGACAAAATTTCTTCCCATTTTGAAGAGCTCAAAAAGTTATCACCAAAAGAATTGGTGAAAACCCGCATGGAAAAATATGCGGATATGGGTGTTTTTAGCGAATAATTCTTGTTTTTCAGGGGCTCCCCTTTTTCATTAGGATATATCCCCGAATTTTTTTATGTTATTAACAGGTATTAGAAGTTATCAACATTTAAATTGTTAAGTACCTGTGGAAATCGTATTCGTCTAAATTAAAGTTAACTAAAGGTTAATTAGCTACTTTCGCATTCATGGAAAAACCTAGCCCCATTGTAGGACATCGTGTGGAGAAATCTGCCCTTATCAATCTTGAGAGAGGTAAGATACCTCCACAAGCTGTTGATTTAGAGGAGGTTGTGCTTGGAGCTATGATGATCGACAAGAAAGGCGTGGATGAAGTGATCGATATTCTTCATCCCGATGTATTCTACAAGGATTCCCATAAATATATCTACGAGGCCGTCTTTAAATTGTTCGAATCCTCCGAACCAGTGGATTTATTAACTGTTTCGGCGCAACTAAAGAAGGATGGTAAGCTAGAAGCCGTCGGAGGTGATTTTTATTTGATAAAACTGACCCAAAAAGTAGCCTCATCCGCACATATTGAGTTCCACGCCAGGATTATTCTTCAAAAGTATATTCAACGTAGCTTGATCAAAATATCAAACGATATTATTGAGGAGGCCTACAGTGACGCAACCGACGTTTTTGACCTTTTGGACAATGCAGAGGCAAAATTATATGAGGTTACCCAAGGAAATTTAAAGCGATCCGCTGAAACTGCCCAGAATTTGGTGATACAGGCCAAAAAAAGAATCGAGGAAATTTCGAATAAAGAGGGGCTTAGTGGAATTCCATCCGGTTTTGATAAATTGGATAGGCTTACCTCGGGTTGGCAACCCAGTGATTTGATCATTGTTGCTGCACGGCCTGGTATGGGTAAAACGGCGCTTACGCTCTCCATGGCCCGTAATATTGCGGTGAACTCGGAAATTCCGGTGGCATTCTTCTCTTTGGAAATGTCATCCGTTCAGTTGATTACCCGTTTGATTTCTTCAGAAACAGGACTGTCTTCAGAAAAACTAAGGACCGGTAAATTGGAAAAACACGAGTGGGAGCAGTTGAACGTGAAGGTAAAGACTTTGGAAAAAGCACCTTTGTTTATTGACGATACCCCATCGCTCTCCATTTTCGACCTTCGTGCCAAGGCAAGACGTTTGGCCTCACAACACAATATCCGGCTCATTATAATTGATTACTTGCAGTTAATGACCGCTGGCGGAAGCCAAAAGGGCGGTAACCGTGAGCAGGAAATCTCTACTATTTCAAGAAACTTAAAGGCGTTGGCAAAGGAACTGGATGTTCCCGTAATCGCCCTGTCCCAGTTATCGCGGGCCGTGGAGACCCGTGGAGGCAGCAAAAGGCCTATTCTTTCCGATTTGAGGGAATCCGGGGCCATTGAGCAGGATGCGGATATCGTTTCCTTTATTTACAGACCGGAATATTATAAAATTGACGAGTGGGACGATGAAGAGCGTACCCCAACACAAGGTCAAGCAGAGTTTATTGTAGCCAAGCACCGTAACGGAGGTTTGGAAAATATTAGGTTAAAGTTTGTGGGCGCTCTGGGTAAATTTGATAACTTGGATGACTTTGATTCCCCATTCGAATTCCAATCGAAGATGAATGCGGACGAAGAAAACCCCTTTGCAACACCAAACCTTCCAAGTACGGATGATGCATTTGGTAGTTCAATGAATAGTGACGATGGCCCAGATGATAATGATGTACCTTTCTAAAATAATACAGTGGATGTCATTTCGAGCAAATGCGAGAAATCTCATTATTGTATGCTTCTTTCTTTTTTTCTTACAAACTTCTGCCTCCGTTATCCTGATCCCAATGGATGCCGAGGGACAAAAAAACCATTTAAAGGCATACGGAATTACCTATTGGGTGCTTTCAAAGCAACAAAAAGTGCAATGGCTGCTCAATTATCGCGGTGGCTCTTTTTTACTTCCAGACGGAGAAGCTATTCGAAAGGAATGTCAAATCCGTGGCGTTTCGTTTGAAGTGCTTTCAGATGGGCAGGCAGCACAAATTTTGGATAACATTAGCAGTCCATCCAAAAATCAAGATGCCGTTATTTTGGAAAAGGCACCAAAAATCGCTGTGTATTCCCCTAAGGGGAACCAGCCTTGGGATGATGCCGTTACCATGGTGCTCACGTATGCCGAGATTCCGTATACTACCATTTATGATACAGAGGTGCTTGGCGATAAATTGGCACTGTATGATTGGCTGCACCTGCACCATGAGGATTTTACCGGGCAATACGGACGCTTTTACGGGCATTACCGAGCTGCGCCATGGTATATTGAGGACAAAGCCAAAGCTGAAGAACTGGCTCAAAGCTTGGGGTATTCCAAGGTGTCGGATGAGAAATTGGCCGTGGCCTTAAAAATCCGAAATTATGTGATTGGCGGAGGCTTTATGTTCGCCATGTGTTCCGCAACCGATAGTTTTGATATTGCTCTGGCAGCAGAAGAAGTGGATATCTGCGAGCCCATGTTCGATGGTGACCCTTCGGACGCAAACTATCAGGCCAAACTGGATTTTAGCAACACTTTTGCTTTTACAAATTTTACTCTGGAACGCAATCCTATCCGGTATGAATTCTCCTCGATAGACATGACCAACAAACGGGCCAATGTTCCCAGGGAATCCGATTACTTTTCATTAATGGAATTTTCGGCAAAATGGGATCCGGTACCCACGATGTTGACCCAAAACCATACCAGTTTGGTCAAAGGTTTTATGGGACAGACCACAGCTTACACCCGAAACCAAGTGAAACCTACGGTTATGGTATTGGGAGAGAACAAAATCAATGGGGAGGCCCGGTATATTCACGGAATAAAAGGAAAAGGATTTTTTACTTTTTATGGAGGCCATGATCCTGAAGATTACCAGCATAGGGTAGGGGATCCAAAAACAGAATTGGAACTGCACCCAACATCTCCGGGATATCGATTGATTCTGAACAATGTTCTCTTTCCCGCTGCCCGTAAAAAGAAACAGAAGACCTAACTTAGGTGTTCCTTAAAAAAATCTACCGTTCTTTCCCATGCCAGATCGGCTGATGCTTTATCAAAGCGCGGTGTGGTATTATTGTGGAATCCGTGGTTTACATTCGGGTAAAAATGAACCTTGTAATCTTTGTCAAGCTCATTCAATTTAGCTTCATAAGCTTCCCAGCCAGCGTTTACCCTTTCATCCAATCCTGCATAATGAATCAATAAAGGCGCATTGATTTGTGCCACTTGATCATCATCAGGTTGGCCTCCATAGAAAGGGACTGCTGCTGCCAGATCAGGAACTTTTACGGCCATCATATTGGAAATCCATCCACCAAAACAAAACCCAACAACCCCCACTTTACCATTACATTCCTCATGGTTTTTGAGATATTCGTAGGCCGCGATAAAATCTTCCAACATTTCGTTACGGTCCCGCTGGCGTTGGAGCGCTCTACCTTCATCATCATTGCCCGGATATCCGCCAAGTGGCGTAAGGGCATCCGGGGCCAAGGAAATAAACCCTGCCTTGGCAGCTCTTCGTCCCACATCTTCAATATAGGGGTTTAGACCTCGGTTTTCATGAACTACGACAACACCACCCATTTTGCCTTTGCTCTCTTTGGGTTTGGATAACAATCCTTTGATTTCACCCCCGCCTTTCGGTGAGTTGTATGTAATAAACTTGGAGTTCAAATCCGGGTCATTGGGGGATACGGTGAGTGTGTCCTTGTAATTGGGCATCACAAAACTCATCAACGAAGCCATGGTAATTCCGCCGACCGCATAAACGGAAAGTTTTTCCATAAACTCCCTGCGGTCCAACTGGTTGTGTGCATATTTATCGTATAGGTCAAAGACCTCCTGCTTAATATCTTCTTTTTTTAAAGGTGCCATGGCGTTACTTTTGTTGTTTGTCCTTTAAGGTACAAATTTTACAAAAGCAAATTACTCAGAATAAGATAAATAGATTGGGCAGTGCGACTAGAGCAACTTCTCCAAAATCCGCTCCACACCAAAATCGTCGTTGCTGTGGGTAGTATATTTAGCGGTTTTTAAAACATTGGGATGCGCATTGGCCATGGCAAAGCTATAATCAGAAAGCTCCAACATTTCCAAGTCGTTGTTGTAATCACCGAATACCATAATTTCGTGGGATGCGATTTTAAATTCGTCCATCACTTTTTTTAGCGCGTAGCCCTTATGTGCATTCAAATCGGAGACATCTACCCAATTGGCACCGGAAACCTTTACTTTTAAATCACCTTCCAAATGTTTCACATTGGGATAAATGTACTTTTCAGAATTTTCAAAATGGTAAATGGCTATTTTCAGCACCTCTTGATCAACCTCTTTTTGGTCTTCAACAATATCGAATTCCGAATAGTATTCACGGAGCATTTCCAAGAATTCGTTTGAATCACCGCCCACAAAAGCATTGTTTTGACAACACAGCACAGGGTGTACATTTTCTAAGGGACGCACAGCGTCAAGAATACGGTTTATTTCCGACTTGTTGATTGGAGTGGTGAGCAGGGTTTCTTCCTGTTTTTTTATCAAGGCGCCATTTTCTGCAATAACGAGGATTTCATTTTTGATGGACCCCAATTTGTCTACCATGCTGTGATATTGTCTCCCGCTTGCGGCAACAAAGGCAATGTTTTTCCTTTTGAGTTCTTCGTAGATTTCAAAAAACCGGGGGCTTACTTCGTGGTTGGAGTTCAACAATGTTCCATCCATATCGGTAACCACCATTTTTATTTGTGATAAGTCCATTTCAATTAATTAAGCTGCAAAGTTATTTGTTATTCATGGAACTGAGCCCCAGTTTTGGTAAACTTTGTATTAATTTCGTCGGGAAAGGTTTGTTTGTCTATGAATTTTTATCAGAAAGAAATACAGTTACGCCCATACTCCAGAGGATTTCATTTGATTACTGACACGATAATTGATGCTGTTCCCGAACTTCGGAACATAAGCACGGGATTTTTGCAGGTGTTTATCAAGCATACCTCGGCCAGCTTGACGATCAATGAAAATGCCGACCCAACGGTACGAACGGATTTTGAGAGCCACATCAATACAATGGTTCCCGAGAACGCACCGTATTATGTACACAATTATGAAGGACCCGATGATATGCCTGCCCATATTAAAGCTTCGTTAATGGGAGCTTCCGTTCAGATTCCCATAACAGCAGGCAGATTGAATATGGGAATTTGGCAAGGTATTTACCTATGCGAGCACAGGAACCATGCATCAGGCAGAAAGTTGGTGGTTACGGCCTACGGGGATTAGACAGTACTTATGTCAATTCGAGTGCAGTCGAAAATGACTGTTGTGGTAATGAGACCGTAAAATAAAAAATCCCGCACAAGGCGGGATCTAAATAAGCGGGGTAAGTTTATATTAACTTTTTTACTTTACTTTTTCAACGATTGCTTTAAAAGCATCTGGGTGGTTCATGGCCAAATCGGCAAGAACTTTTCGGTTGAGTTCAATTCCATTGGCTTTCACCTTACCCATAAATTGAGAGTAGGACATTCCGTGCATTCTGGCACCAGCATTAATACGGGTAATCCATAGGGAACGGAACGTACGTTTTTTGTTTCTTCTGTCGCGGTAAGCATAAAGCATTGCTTTTTCTACCGCATTTTTGGCTACTGTCCAAACGTTTTTACGTCTTCCAAAGTAACCTTTGGCTTGCTTCATCACTTTTTTTCTTCTAGCTCGTGAAGCAACTGAATTTACTGATCTTGGCATAATGTGTCATTTTTTTGTAGCAGGCGTCTCAATTATTGAGAACTTTTTTGGGCCCGACTCCATGGTTAATAAATAAATGTACCGGTGAACAATTATTTTAAACGTAATTGTTCCTTGATGTTGTCCTCATCCGCTTTGTGAACCAAAGTGGAATGGGTCAACTTTAGCTTGCGCTTTTTAGATTTTTTAGTCAGAATGTGACTCTTAAAAGCGTGCTTTCTTTTGATTTTACCAGTTCCTGTTAGCTTAAAGCGCTTCTTGGCACTGGATTTTGTTTTCATCTTAGGCATTTTCCTAGTATTTAACTCCGCTTATTATACCGAACCAGGGTTCAGTTTTTATTTTTTGTTTGTCTTGGGCGCGATGAACATGGTCATACGCTTGCCTTCCAATTTAGGCATTTGCTCTACCTTTCCAAGTTCTTCGAGTTCTTGGGCGAGTCGGAGCAATAATATTTCGCCTTGGTCTTTATAAACGATAGATCGTCCTTTAAAGAACACATAGGCTTTTAGTTTGGCACCATCTTTCAAGAATTTTTCTGCATGTCTTTTCTTGAACTCGTAATCATGGTCGTCCGTCTGAGGTCCAAACCTAATTTCCTTTACGACAACTTTACTTGCTTTGGCCTTCATGGCCTTGTCGCGTTTCTTTTGTTCGTAAAGAAACTTTTTATAATCCATAACCTTACAAACGGGCGGTTCGGCATTTGGTGAAATTTCCACCAAATCCAACTCCTGTTCGTTGGCTATTTCCCTTGCTTTGGAAATGGGATAAACACCCATCTCTACATTATCGCCGACAAGCCGTACTTCTCGGGCTTTTATTTTCTCATTGATGTTATGAGGGTTTTTATTTTCCCTCCTGGGTTGGGGTCTAAATCTTCTTCTAATTGCTATGACGTAAACTTTTTAATTAAACTTAATTTTTTAGAACGACTTTAAGGTACTATTTATTTCAGTAGTTACCAAGTCCGAAAATGTATCTACGCTCAAACTACCCAAATCTTCACCTCCATGTCTCCTTACAGAAAGGCTGGCAGAGGCTTCTTCCTGTTCCCCAACAATAATCATGAAAGGGATTTTTTTGAGTTCTGCCTCACGGATTTTTTTCCCTACCGTCTCGTTCCTGTTATCAATGAGCGCGCGAATTTCGTGATTTTCTAACGAATTCAAAACTTTTTCCGCATATTTTTCGTGTTTCTCACTGACGGGCAGAACGATAGCTTGCGTTGGAATCAACCATAACGGGAAGTTTCCACCGGTATGCTCCAGTAGCAGGGCCACAAACCGTTCCATGCTTCCAAACGGTGCGCGGTGAATCATCACGGGCCTGTGCAATTCGTTATCGCTTCCTTTATAGGTAAGATCAAAACGTTTAGGAAGATTATAGTCAACTTGAATAGTTCCTAACTGCCAGTTTCTGCCGAGCGCATCTTTGATCATAAAGTCCAACTTTGGACCGTAAAATGCAGCTTCCCCGCTTTCAACCACATAATTCAGGCCTTTTTCCTCCGCTGCGTCAATGATGGCCTGTTCGGCTTTTTCCCAATCATCGGTGTTGCCGATATATTTGTCGGGGTTCTCCAAATCCCTTACGGAAACTTGTGCGGTAAAATCCTCAAAACCTAACGAATTCAATACATATAAGGTAAGGTCGATTACATTCTTGAATTCATCGTTTAGCTGCTCGGTCGTGCAAAAAATGTGGGCATCATCTTGGGTAAACCCTCTCACTCTGGTAAGACCGTGCAATTCACCACTTTGTTCATACCTATATACGGTACCGAACTCAGCGTATCTTTTTGGTAAATCCTTATAACTGAAAGGCTGGCTGTTGTATATTTCGCAATGGTGCGGACAGTTCATCGGTTTCAACAAGAACTCTTCATCCTCTTTTGGGGTGTGAATGGGTTGAAAGCTATCCTCTCCATATTTTGCATAGTGGCCGGAAGTTACGTAAAGTTCCTTTTGACCAATATGTGGTGTAACCACCATTTCATAACCCGCCTTCTTTTGGGCCTTCTTTAAAAATTGTTCCAAACGCTCACGTAATGCGGCGCCGTTGGGCAACCATAAAGGAAGTCCTTGACCCACTTTCTGTGAAAAAGTAAAGAGCTCAAGTTCCTTACCTAGTTTTCTATGGTCTCTTTTCTTGGCCTCCTCCAAAAGTTGAAGGTATTCCGTAAGTTCTTTTTGTTTTGGGAAAGAGATGCCATAAACACGGGTAAGCTGGGTGTTTTTTTCGTCCCCTCTCCAATAAGCACCTGCAACACTTAATAGTTTAATGGCTTTTATGATACCTGTATTGGGAATATGTCCTCCGCGGCACAAATCGGTAAAGGTGCTGTGGTCGCAAAAAGTGATGGTGCCGTCATCAAGATTCTCAATGAGCTCTACCTTATATTCGTTCCCTTGTTCTTTATAATAGGAAAGGGCATCCGCTTTGGAAACACTTCTCATGGTATAGTCGTGCTTCCCTCGGGCTATTTCCAATGCCTTTTTCTCGATTTTCGGAAAATCCTTTTCGGAAATCGTTTCATCGCCAAAATCCACATCATAATAGAATCCATTCTCTATAGCGGGACCAATGGTTAACTTTATGCCTGGGTAAAGTTCCTCCAATGCTTGGGCCACAACGTGGGAGGTGGAGTGCCAAAATGCTTTTTTGCCTTCATCATCGTTCCAGGTATAAAGAGTCAATCTGCCATCTTCGGTTAATGGTGTGGTGGTTTCAACCGTAGTATCATTAAATTTTGCAGAAATAACGTTTCTCGCAAGCCCTTCGCTAATACTTTGGGCAATGGAAAAAGGAGTAGTTCCCTTTTCAGCTTCTTTTACAGCACCATCAGGCAGTGTGATCTTTATCATGTTGTTTAAACTTCTATTTTTTACAATCGAGAGGACAAAGATAATACCTTGTATAGATGCTACAAGGCTTACTTTTGTATATATATTGATTTTCTGCAATAATAAATGAGGGGGCAATTGGTTTTTAGACTGAAGAATGGAAAAAGGGAAAGTGTTTTTGTACTTTTTAAAAAAGTTGTATTTTTATATGTTTCGCTTTCAGCGAGTTGAAAGTGAATTTACAGAGAAGTCAAAAAAAGCTCTTGTTTGTTTTAGGAATGGTGTTACATTTGCAGCCCGAAAACGGCAAAGTACCGGTTTTTCGGTGAGTTCATAAGCTTATTGATATATTGTTTTGATGAGTCGACAAGATTGAAAAAAAACACAAAAAAAGCATTGTGTAATCCAAAAAAGCGTTTTACATTTGCAGCCCGAAAAACACTAAGGTGTTGCACGGGAAAGTTCATGTAAAAAGATTGTTTTTTGAGGTTAAGAAAATGTTTTGAAACTTTTTTCAAAAAAAAGCTTGCCGGTTAAGAAAACAGTTGTAAATTTGCAGCCGCTTTACCAACGAGGTAAAGGGTTAAGACTGAGAAAATTGATTTTAAGAAGATTGACTCGGTTTTTTGAAAAAAAGAAGTTCATATACATATTGTAACGACAGCGTAAAGAGAATAAGAACCATTTTGATGCAGGGACTCGGGATTCCGGGTGTCGTACAGACATTCAAGGAAATACAATGAAGAGTTTGATCCTGGCTCAGGATGAACGCTAGCGGCAGGCCTAACACATGCAAGTCGAGGGGCATCACGGAAAAGCTTGCTTTTCTGGTGGCGACCGGCGCAC
>NZ_JBSXNR010000051.1:0-32205 GCF_056857735.1 Flagellimonas sp. L-11 | reverse complement strand
AAGTACAAATGCTTCAGCAGAGTCCTTCAATGCAAAAATAAAAGCCTTTAGGGCTCAGTTTAGAGGTGTCAAAAATGTAGAGTTCTTCCTATTTAGATTAACAACAATTTTTGCATAAACACAACAATTGGTCTTGATCCATTTAAACCAACCTTGTAATGAATTACTTCAAAAAGTTAGGAACGGCCAATCTGTTGATGCTAATTTTATGCGCATTGATCATTTTTGTAGCAGAATACTTGTTCCTTAGTGGAAATCCCAAACATGGCCTATTTGTTGGCCTTTGGGCACCGACCCTTTTAGGGGTCATGATTTACTTAAAACTTGTGGACAATGACAGCAAATGATATCGTTTTATGGTTTTCCGTTGTTGTTATTGTACTTGTTGCTGTTTGGGCCATACTTATGATACGGGCTTATAACAAGGCTAGCGATAGGAAATAAAGGTGTTGGGGGTAACCAGTGTTAATTTATCTTGGACAGTATAATTGTTCCGATTATCCTTAATTTAAGCCTATCATGAAAAACACCATCTCCGAGCGCATTGCCGATTTTCTAAAAAACTATCCTCCTTTCAACGCTATGGAGGCAAAACAACTGGAGCAGTTGTCCGTAGAAGTGGTAATTGTCCATAAGGAAACCAATACCCTCGTGTTTTCACAGAATGAAAGTCCACACGCCCATTTTTATGTGGTAAACAAAGGTGCTGTGGCATTGTCCAAAGCTGGGTCCAGTCAAATTTTGGATATATGTGACGAAGGTGATGTTTTTGGACTTCGCCCCCTTTTGGCCAACGAAAGCTACAAATTGGAGGCAAAAGCTTATGAAGAGACCATTCTCTACGCCATTCCCATCAAGGATTTTAAGCCCTTGGCACTCGAAAACAAGCGTATCGGAAATTTTTTGATCGAAAGCTTTGCTTCCAATACAGGCAACCCCTACTCTATTAAACATCGTGGAAAATTGTATGGTGCCAGTAGCGATTCCAATCAATACTCTAGTGATAAAATATTGGATCTACAGCCCATAAAATATTCCACGGATTTAATCACTTGCAAAAAAGGCACAAAAATAAAGACCATAGCCAACAAAATGACCAAGCACAACGTGAGCAGTATTTTGGTGGAAAAGGATAACCTGCCCGTTGGTATCATAACCGATAAGGACATTCGCAAAAAAGTAGCCACGGGACTCTTTCCCATCACCGCTTCGGCGAAAAAAATCATGTCCTCCCCCATTATCACCTATCCTAAAGGGCTTACGTTGGCACAATCGCAAATGGCCATGATGAAGAGCAATATCAGTCACTTGGTGCTTACGGAAGATGGCACTACTGATACAAAATCAGTTGGAATCTTATCCAAACATGATATTATGGTGGCGGTCGGAAACAATCCTGCTGTGCTGATGCGAGCCATTAAAAGAGCAACCAGTGCCAAAAGACTGCGGGGTATTCGCCATGGCATCATGAATTTATTACAAGGGTATTTAGATCAAAATATACCTTTGGGATTGGTATCCAAAATAATTTCCGAACTCAATGATGCATCAACCAAGCAGGCAATACAAATTGCCTTGACCAAAATGGAAGAAGAACCTCCCGTAAAATTTGCGTGGCTCAGTATGGGTAGCCAGGGGCGTGGTGAGCAATTGTTGAACACCGACCAAGACAATGCCATTATTTTTGAAGATGTTTCCGAAGAACAGTTGGAATCTACCCGAAAATATTTTTTAAAACTGGGTGAACGCATTTCCAAAGGGCTGAACACCATCGGTTTTGAGTATTGCCCAGCCGATATGATGGCTTTTAATCCCTCCTGGTGTCATAGTTTGAATGAATGGAAAGAGGTTACCTCCCATTGGATTCATAATCCAGGCCCGGACGAGATACTGTTGTCATCCATCTTTTTTGATTATAATGTAACCTACGGCGATAAATCACTCGCGGATGAGCTTTCCATAAGTATTTTTGACCAAGCCAACCATTATCCGCAATTCTTTACCCATTTGGCCAGTGGTGCCTTGCAAAATCCTTCGCCATCAGGTTTTTTTAGGGATTTTTTGGTGGAACAGGATGGAGCACACAAAGATTTTTTTGATTTAAAATTACGTGTCCTTATGCCCATTATTGATGCCGCTAGGGTACTTATATTGTCACATTCCATCAAATCCATAAACAACACTGCTGAGCGTTACGAAAAGTTGGCAGAACTGGAACCGAACAACAAAGAACTTTACCTTGCGTGTTCCTATGCCAGCAAAGCTTTGCTCAAGTTCAGAACAAGACAGGGGCTGTTGCACAACGATTCGGGTCGGTATATTGCTTTGGATAAATTGAACAAGGAGGAGAAAATCAAACTAAAGCGAACTTTTAAAACGGTAAAAGAGATCCAATCTTTGATTGAGGTAAGGTTCCAGGTAAAAAATATGTTGCGCTGATGTGGCCCTTTTCCAAAAAGAAACCTTTGGAACTTCCCGATTTTTGGTGGGAGTACGAGGAGCATTTCAAAGAAAAGCTTCCAGATGATATCCATGCAAATACTTTTGTGGTGCTGGATACGGAAACAACAGGCTTTAGCTTAATCAAAGACCGAATGTTGTGTATTGGTGCTTTAAAATTATTGGACAACAATATAGTGGTAAAAGATAGTTTTGAAATATACGTTCAGCAGGAACACTATGATTCGGAAAGTGCTGAAATTCATGGGATTTTAAAGAAAAGTAAAAAGGACAGCATCTCGGAGCTTGATGCCTTAAAGCAGTTTCTGGTTTATGCCAAAAATCATATTTTGGTGGGGCACCATGTTATGTTTGATGTGAACATGATCAACGCTGCCCTAAAAAGAAATGGGCTGCCCAAGCTCAAAAACAAAACTTTGGATACCGAATCACTCTACATCAGAACATTGTTGGTATCTACCGTAGTTCAAAAAAAAGAAAGATACTCCCTTGATGATTTGGCCAAAAAGTTCAGTATTTCACGAAAGGATAGGCATACGGCTTTGGGCGATGCCTTTATCACTGCCATTGCATTTTTAAGAATTGTAGAAAAATTGAAGCCCAAAAAAACAAAGGATCTCCTTAAAAAATAAGAAGACCCTTTTTATTTAGAATTCATTTAAAGGCTTTCCTTTATAATGTTGTCCACCACTTCTGGATTCAACAAGGTTGAAGTGTCCCCCAAATTACTGGTGTCTTTGGAAGCAATCTTTCTAAGGATTCTCCTCATGATCTTGCCACTTCGTGTTTTGGGCAGTCCTTCGGTAAACTGGATTTTATCCAGTTTGGCAATCGGTCCAATATGTTCGGTAATCAATTGATTGATTTCCTTTTTCAGGTTATCACGGTTACGGGTTTCCCCGGTTTCTTTTAAAATAATGTACCCATACAAGGCATTTCCTTTAATCTCGTGCGGGAATCCAACAATTGCAGATTCTGCTACGGCCGGGTGCTCGTTAATGGCGTCTTCAATCGGTGCGGTACCCAAATTATGACCGGAGACAATGATGACATCATCTACCCTACCGGTAATTCGGTAATAACCGACCTCATCTCTCAAAGCTCCATCCCCTGTGAAATACTTTCCTTTGAAAGCTGAGAAATACGTGTCTTTATAACGCTGGTGATTGCCCCAAATGGTTCTGGCGATGGATGGCCATGGGTATTTGATGCACAATCTTCCATCTACTTGGTTCCCTTTGATTTCCTCACCATTTTCATCCATTAGCGCAGGTTGAATTCCCGGCATGGGCAAGGTGGCGTATGTTGGCTTTGTGGGTGTGGAAAATGGTATGGGAGAAATTAAGATACCCCCTGTTTCAGTTTGCCACCACGTATCCACAATAGGGCATTTTTTCTCACCCACATGGTCGTTGTACCAATGCCATGCCTCCTCGTTGATAGGTTCTCCAACAGTTCCCAAAACCTTCAAGCTGGAAAGGTCGTGATTGGTAACAAAGTCCAAGTTTTCCTTGGCCAAGGCCCTAATTGCCGTAGGAGCAGTATAAAACTGGTTTACTTTGTGTTTTTCCACTACATCCCAGAATCGTCCAAAATCTGGGTAAGACGGTACCCCTTCAAACATTACCGTAGTCGCTCCATTGGCCAATGGCCCATACACAATGTAAGAGTGCCCCGTAATCCAACCAATATCTGCCGTACACCAATACACATCTTCTTCGCGGTATTGGAATACGTTTTTAAAGGTATATGCGGTATAAACCATATATCCCCCGGTGGTATGCACCATTCCTTTGGGGCGGCCTGTTGAACCTGAGGTGTATAAAATGAACAATGGGTGTTCGGCATCCACAATTTCGGGGACACAATCCGAATATGCCTTATCCAAAAGTGGCTGAATCCAGATATCGCGCCCTTCTTTCATAGTTACTTCACCACCCGTACGCTTGGTTACCAGTACGGTCTCAACATCTGGACAGCTTTCCAAAGCTTCGTCCACAATGGATTTTAAGTCGATAACCTTGGTTCCCCTAAAAGAACCGTCGGAAGTAAGTACCATTTTGGCACCACAATCATTGATCCTGGTTGCCAATGCCGTTGATGAAAATCCTGCAAAAACAATGGAGTGAATGGCTCCGATTCGTGCACAGGCCAAAAGTGCAATGGCCAAATCAGGAATCATAGGCAAATAAATAACTATCCTGTCCCCTTTTTCAACACCTTTTTCCTTAAGCACATTGGCATACTTACAAACGCGTTCGTGAAGTTGGCTGTATGTAATATGTTCTGCTTCTTCATTAGGGTCATTGGGTTCAAAAAGGATGGCTGTTTTATCACCTCGAATCCTTAAATGGCGGTCAATACAGTTTTCGGTAATGTTCAGCTTGGCTCCTTTAAACCAACTGATCTCTGGCTTGGTAAAGTCCCATTCCAAAACTGAATCCCATTTTTTACGCCAGTGAAAGTGTTCTTCGGCTATTTCTTCCCAAAATCCTTCGGGGTTTCTAACGGATTTGCGATAGACTTGAAAATATTCTTCCAAATGTTTGATGTGGTAGTTACTCATTGGGTTTGATAAATTTTTATGCGGCTTAAAAATAGGAAAAAGAGTGCAATTTCAGAGTCATTTCAATGATCTATTGCCTCACCTGCTTGGTTGGGAACGCGGATGTTCTCAACAATTTCTTGTACCTCTTCGGGCGGCTCGGCGGTAAAGAGGTTCACTACGATGGCAACGATAAAATTGACCAGCATGGCTATGCTTCCAAAACCTTCGGGCGAAACACCAAACCACCAACTTTCCTGTAGGCCAGCGACAGCTTCTTTTCCTCCTTCAAAAATTCCGAATTTGAATTTCAGCATGTAGAAAAGCATTAGACAAAGACCCACGACCATTCCGGAAATGGCGCCTTTACTATTCATTTTTTTATAGAAAATCCCTAAAATAATGGCCGGGAAGAACGATGCCGCAGCAAGACCGAAAGCCAGGGCAACCACAGCCGCCACAAAGCCTGGCGGATTGATACCGAAATACCCCGCAACAACAACGGCAAGGGCTGCAGAAATCCGAGCTGCCCAAAGTTCTCCTTTTTCCGAAAGGTCCGGTTTAAGTACGTTCTTGATCAAATCGTGGGAAACCGAGGAGGAAATCACCAATAACAGTCCTGCTGCGGTAGATAAAGCTGCTGCCAGTCCACCAGCGGCAATCAAACCAATGACCCATGCGGGTAAATTGGCTATCTCAGGGTTGGCCAATACCATAATATCCCGATCAACCGTCAATTCGTTTACTTCTGGCGAGGCAACATACTGAATCTTACCATCTCCATTTTTATCTTCATGGGCTATCAATCCTGTTTTTTCCCATCGGTTGAACCATTCAGGCATATTGGCATATTCTTTACCGCTAACGGTTTCAATGAGATTTGTTCTTGCAAATACGGCAACTGCCGGTGCTGTGGTATACAAAATAGCGATAAACAACAGGGCCAAACCTGCAGATTTTCTGGCATCGCGCACTCTTTTTACGGTAAAAAAGCGAACAATTACGTGAGGTAATCCTGCAGTGCCCACCATTAAAGCCAAGGTAATGGCAAACACATCAATCGTACTTTTTGAACCATCGGTATAGGCTGCAAAACCGAGTTCTTCAGATAAACCGTCCAATTTATCCAAAAGATAAGTTCCAGAACCATCGGATAAGGTATCGCCAAAACCAAGTTGTGGAATTGGGTTTCCTGTCATCTGAATGGAAATAAAAATGGCGGGCACCATAAAGGCGAATATCAAAACGCAATATTGTGCCACTTGGGTATAGGTGATCCCCTTCATTCCACCGAGTACGGCATAGAACAGCACAATTACCATTCCGATAACAACACCTGTATTGATATCAACTTCCAAATATCGTGAAAACACAATGCCTACACCTCGCATTTGGCCGGCCACATAGGTAAAGGAAACGATAAGGGCACAGATGACCGCCACAACACGGGCTGTTTTGGAATAGTAACGCTCTCCGATAAAATCGGGCACCGTGAACTTTCCAAATTTCCTCAGGTAGGGTGCCAACAGCAGTGCCAAAAGCACATAGCCACCTGTCCATCCCATTAAATACACGGCACCATCATACCCTGCAAAAGAAATAATTCCTGCCATGGAAATAAAAGAGGCCGCTGACATCCAATCCGCTGCCGTAGCCATACCGTTGGCCAATGGGGAAACCCCTCCACCAGCTACGTAAAATTCTTTTGTTGAACCGGCTCTAGACCAGATGGCAATCCCTATATAAAGTCCAAAGGATAGTGCGACCAGTACATAGGTCCAAATTTGTACATCATTCATTAGTTGTGGTTTTATTCAGTTGGTTGATTTATTCCTCGTCGTAGCCGTATTTCTTGTCCAATCTGTTCATTAGGCGTACGTAGACAAAAATGAGGATGACAAACACATAGATGGCTCCTTGCTGTGCGAACCAAAATCCGAGTTTAAATCCGCCCATACGAATGTTGTTCAAAGCATCTTTAAAAAGGATTCCTGCTCCGTAGGAAACCAGAAACCATATCATCAAAAGAATGACCAAGTATCTTAGGTTCTCTTTCCAATAGGCGGTGGCCTTTTTTTGTTTTTCTGACATGTTATATTGGTTGGTTTAGTTATTCAAAATTGTGCGGTATGAATATATCAAATTAGATTCAACAATTATGAATGAACAAGCAACAAAAAAAAGGGAATTCACAGAACTCCCTTTTGATTATTGGTTAGATAACAAGTATTTGGCGGTTATTTTGACAAATATGCTTTTACATTTGTTAAGATTCGTTCCTGAAAATTGGTAACATCTGCTTTCACAAAAGTATCTCCTGTAATATTCTCAAAAAGCTCAATGTATCGGTTGGAAACCGACTCAATATACTCGTCCGACATTTCGGGAACCGATTGCCCTTCCAAGCCTTGAAAACCATTGGAAATAAGCCATTGTCTCACAAATTCCTTGGACAATTGTTTTTGGGGTTCGCCTTTGGCTTGGCGCTCATCGTACCCATCGGCATAAAAATATCGTGATGAATCGGGGGTATGGATTTCATCGATTAATACGATTTTCCCGTCTTTGGTCTTACCGAATTCATATTTGGTATCCACCAAAATAAGTCCCCTTTTGGCCGCTATTTCGGTTCCGCGTTGAAAAAGGGCCCGTGTATATTTTTCCAAGACCTCGTAATCCTCTTTGGAAACAATACCTCGCTCTAAAATATCTTCTTTGGAAATGTCTTCATCATGATCTCCTTTTTCGGCTTTGGTTGCTGGGGTGATGATGGGTTCCGGAAACTTATCGTTATCCTTCATCCCTTCGGACATTGGAACACCGCATAACAATCTTTTTCCTGCTTTGTATTCACGGGCAGCGTGGCCGGACATATATCCTCTGATTACCATTTCCACTTTAAATGGTTCACAAGCTTTGCCCACAGTGACGTTGGGGTCGGGAGTCGCCATCAACCAGTTGGGAACTATATCCGCTGTGGCCTCCATCATTTTGGTGGCTATTTGATTCAATATTTGACCTTTATAAGGAATTCCCTTTGGCATTACCACATCAAAGGCGGACAAACGGTCCGTGGCCACCATCACCAAAATATCATCTTCCAAGGTATAAACCTCTCTTACTTTTCCTTTATAAACAGATTGTTGCCCAGGAAAATTGAAATCCGTGGACATTAGCGTATTCATTCCCATAATTATGTTAGAATTGATTCTGGTGCTCTATATTTTGATAGGCATCAATCACCTTTTTCACCAATTTGTGTCGGATCACATCTTTATCGTCCAAATAAATAATACTGATGCCATCCACATTCTTCAAAATAAGCAAAGCTTCTTTAAGCCCTGATATTACCCTTCTTGGCAAATCAATCTGCCCTGGATCGCCCGTTAATAAAAACTTGGCATTCTTGCCCATCCGGGTCAGGAACATCTTCATTTGAGCATGGGTAGTATTCTGTGCCTCGTCCAAGATTACAAAAGCATTGTCCAACGTTCTACCGCGCATAAAGGCCATCGGAGCAATTTGTATGGTACCGTCCTCAATGTATTTTTCCAATTTTTCAGCAGGAATCATATCCCTAAGGGCATCGTACAAAGGTTGCATGTACGGGTCCAGCTTTTCCTTAAGGTCGCCCGGCAGAAAACCAAGGTTCTCTCCTGCCTCTACCGCAGGACGCGTTAAGATTATGCGCCTTACCTGCTTTTCTTTTAAGGCTTTTACGGCCAAAGCTACTCCTGTATAGGTTTTTCCCGTTCCCGCAGGGCCAATGGCAAAGACCATATCATCCGTTTTGCAGGCATCTACCAAACGTCGTTGGTTAGCGGTCTGGGCTTTTATCAACCTGCCGCTCACCCCATGTACCAAAACATCTCCACTGCTTGAAGATGAGGTATAATCGGCTTTGCTGGTACTGGTGAGTATCCGCTCGATCATGTTCTCATCCAGCTTGTTGTATTTGGCAAACTGACTGGTCAACTCATCGAAGCGCTTATCAAACTCTTCCAAAAGTTCTTCATCGCCGAATACCTTTATCTTGTTCCCCCGTGCCACAATCTTAAGCTTTGGAAAATATTTTTTCAGCAGCTCAATATTGGCATTTTGTTGCCCAAAAAATTCTTGGGGGCTAATCTCCGTAAGTTCAATTACAAGTTCGTTCAAAAATTGTGTGGTGTTACAGTTGTTTTTGAAGAATTTTATTCTTTCTTTTTTGACTAATTTTACAAACAAACTTAACTAAAAATCAATTTGAACACGGAAAAACATATCAACAGTATTGCATGGCCATAATAACCTTGACTACAGATTTTGGATATAAGGACCACTTTGTGGGTGCTGTGAAAGGGGCAATACTGAGCAATCTCCCCGATATTTCCGTTGTTGATATTTCACATGCTATCAGTCCTTTTAACATTCAGGAATGTGCCTATATCCTTAAAAATGCCTACCAATCGTTCCCAAAGGGAACGGTCCATATAGTTGGGGTCGATTCGGAAATTTCGCCAGAAAACGAGCATATTGTAGTGCAGGTGGACGGGCACTATTTTGTAAGTGCCAATAGCGGGGTTATTTCCTTGATAACTTCTGAAGTGGAACCCGAAAAAGTCGTGGAAATCAATATACCCAATGCCGAATCCGGTTCGTTTCCCGTTCTTAACATATTTGTTCAAGTAGCCTGCCATATTGCGCGTGGCGGTAAGTTGGAGGTAATTGGCAAACCTTTGGAACGTTTGAAAGAGCTACGTGATTTTGAACCACGAATCAGCAACGAAGGCAAAACCATTACAGGTAACGTTATATATATTGATAACTACGGAAACGTGGTCACAAATATTCAGAAAAGCCTGTTTGAAGCTTACCGAAGCGGGCGTGATTTTGAAATCATTGCACGGACCACCAAAATACGGCAAGTGCATCAAAGCTATAATGGCATCATCAATTATAATTTAGAGCGAAACCAACGCAAAGGTCCGGGCGATGCCTTGGCCCTGTTCAACTCTGCGGGTTACATAGAGCTTGCCATTTACAAAAGTGATCTGAATTCCGTTGGGGGGGCTTCCTCCCTGCTTGGACTGAATTACAGGGATACCGTAACCATAAATTTCCTGTAAATGTTGATACGCATTGTAAAACTGACTTTTAAACCCGAAAATATTGCTAGTTTTGAGCGAATCTTTGAAGAATCGAAAAATGGCATCTTGGCTTTTGAAGGATGTAATATGGTAGAGTTATATCAAGACATTACTAATTCCAATATTTTTTTCACCTATAGTTTTTGGGATACGGAATCGCATCTGGAAAATTATAGAAATTCCGATTTCTTCAAAAGGGTGTGGAGCAATACAAAAAAATTGTTCTCCGGTAAGCCCGAAGCTTGGAGTGTTCATAAAATTCAATCAACAAACCCATCTTAATGTTCGCAATTTTTAAGAGAGAGGTACGGTCCTTTTTTACATCGCCCATCGGTTATTTAATCGTAGGTTCGTTTTTACTGCTCAATGGACTTTTTCTGTGGGTGTTCAAGGGCGAATACAACATTTTTGATTACGGCTTTGCCGATTTGAGCAACTTCTTTTTACTGGCTCCTTGGATTTTTATCTTTTTGGTGCCCGCCATTACCATGAAAAGTTTTTCCGAAGAGCGTAAAATGGGCACTCTCGAATTATTGTTGATCAAACCCATCTCTATCTGGAAATTGGTTGTCGGTAAATTTTGGGGAGCCTTCCTTTTGTGTGTCATTGCCGTGGTTCCGACCATAGTATATGTTTTTGCCATCTCAGGATTGGGCATGGTAGAGGGCAATTACGACCTCGGGGTGGTATTGGGCTCTTACTTTGGATTGCTATTTTTGATGGCTTGCTATACCTCCATCGGGATATTTGCTTCTACGCTGTCGGATAATCAAATCATTGCTTTTTTAGTTGGGGTCTTGGTCTGTTTTCTGATTTTTAATGGATTTGATGCAGCTTCTTCCTTGTTTTCGAACGGAGAAACCCAACAAACCATTCAAGAATTGGGGGCAAAATCGCATTTTGATAGCATTGCAAGAGGCGTGATAGATACCCGAGATTTGGTCTACTTTATCTCATTGACATTATTGTTTTTGTATCTCACTTTTCAACGTTTAAAACAATTGCCAAGGTAATGGGGGAGTTTTTTGTATCCATAGTAAAAGTGATTGTGGCCGTGGTGGTCATCAACCTATTGGCCAGTTTTGTGTACACCCGTTTTGACCTTACCGAAGATAAAAGATATACCATTTCTGAGCCTGCCGTAGCGGTGGCTCAAAAATTTGAAACACCCGTTATTGTGGATGTGTTGTTGGATGGCAACATTCCTGCAGAGTTCTCTAAACTCAAAACGGAAACCGTTCAATTATTGGAATCCTTCGGGTCAAAAAACAGCAACATCAAGTATAATTTGGTGGACCCTTTGGAGGACAGCGAAGATCCAGAAGAAACGATTGCCCAATTGCAAAGCTTGGGGTTACAGCCCGCCAATGTTACCGTAGAGGAAAACGGAAAGGTTTCCAATGAGCTGGTTTTCCCTTGGGCCATAGTCAATTACAACGACCAGACCGTAAAAGTACCATTGCTGAAGAATAAATTGGGCTCTACGGCAGAGGAGCGCATCAACAATTCGGTACAACAATTGGAATATGCCTTTGCAGATGCCTTTACCAAACTCAGCATTGAAGAGAAAAAGAGCATTGCCGTCATCAAAGGAAATGGCGAACTGGATGATATTTTTATTGCGGATTACTTAACCACCATTCGTGATTATTACAACATTGGCGCCATTACGTTAGATTCAGTGTCCAGCGATCCGCAAAACGTTTTTAATCAACTCAAAGGGTTTGATTTGGCCATCATTGCAAAGCCAACGGAGGCATTTACCGACCAAGAAAAATATGTGATGGACCAATATATGGTTCAAGGAGGTAAATCCATTTGGATGATGGACCAAGTAAATATGGAAATGGACAGCATTTATGCTGGCGGTGGAAAAGCCATTGCTGTCCCCAGAGATTTGAATTTAAAGGATATGTTCTTTAAATACGGGGTTAGAATCAATCCTGTTTTGGTGAACGACCTTTATTTCACTCAAATAGTTTTGGCTACGGGCGAAGGAAACGATTCGCAATACAATCCCTTACCCTGGTTTTATTACCCCATGGTTTTTTCGCAGAACAATCATCCCATCAACACAAATATTGAGGCGGTACGATTTCAGTTTGCTAGCCCGATGGACGTTTTGGAAAACGATTATGAGAAGACAATCCTGTTGCAGAGTTCTCCGCTTTCCAAAACCGATGGAATACCCAGAGTTGTGAGTTTGGATATGATCAACCAACAGCCCGATCGAGAATTATATAACAACGGAAAACAACCGTTGGCCGTTTTGATCGAGGGCAATTTCACATCCATGTACCAGAACAGGGTAAAACCATTGAAGCTACAAAACACGATGGAAGAAGGCCCCGAAAACAAAATGATCGTAATTTCGGATGGGGACATCATCAAAAACCAATTACGCAACGGCAGACCCTTGGAATTGGGTTACGATAAATGGACCAACAGCTTTTATGGCAACAAGGAATTCTTGGTGAACAGCACAAATTACCTGTTAGACAATAGTGGGCTTATTAACATTCGGAACAAGAAAGTGTCCATCCCGCTCTTGGATGTCAAAAAAATAGCAGAACACAAAACCAAGTGGCAGCTTGTAAACATTGGATTGCCAGTTGTTTTAACCTTGTTGTTCGGCCTGTTTTTCAGCTACTACAGAAAGCGTAAGTTTACCGCCTAACTGTTGATAAATTTGTTTCTCTGCTAAATCCATTTGGGATATATTTGTTTTTATTGATTTTATACGCCCTTTTTGAAGGGAAATCTGCTAAAAGAGCAACTATACTAAAGTATTTCGTTGATGAAATTTATTGTATCCAGTACATATTTATTGAAACAGCTTCAGGTTTTGGGAGGAGTTATCAACAATAGCAACACCTTGCCCATCCTGGACAATTTTTTGTTCGACCTTAAAGAAAGTAAATTGACCGTTTCCGCATCGGATTTGGAAACTACCATGAGTACCGTTTTGGAAGTGGATTCCGATTCGGAAGGTACCATTGCCGTGCCAGCACGTTTGTTGTTGGATACCCTAAAAACATTCCCGGAACAACCTTTGACTTTTGTTGTTGAGGACAACAACACGGTAGAGATCAGTTCCAACCACGGTAAATATGCTTTGGCGTATGCCGATGGAGCGGAATTCCCTAAAGCGGTCGAAGTCTCTAATCCGAGCTCTACTACCCTATTGGGCGATATTTTGGCTACAGCCATCAACAAAACCATTTTCGCTGCAGGAAATGATGATCTTCGCCCAGTAATGAGCGGGGTGTTTTTCCAGTTCTCTCCAGAGAATCTGACTTTTGTGGCCACAGATGCCCATAAATTGGTGAAATACCAGCGACAAGATGTAACTGCTTCCGAAGTGGCGGAATTCATCATGCCCAAAAAACCATTGACATTGTTAAAGGGTATTTTGGCAGGTTCCGAATCCGAAGTGACCATAGAGTACAATGACAGCAATGCCAAGTTCTATTTTGACAACACTGAATTGATATGTCGGTTGATAGATGGCAAATACCCGAACTACGAAGCGGTGATTCCGAAGGAAAACCCAAACAAGTTGACCATAGCGAGAAATCAATTTTTGAGCTCGGTAAGAAGGGTTTCCATTTTCTCTAACAAGACCACGCACCAGATACGTTTAAAGGTTGCCGGTGCCGAACTTAATATTTCTGCTGAGGATGTGGATTACAGCAACAAGGCAGAGGAAAGATTATCGTGTTCTTATCAAGGTGACGATATGCAAATTGGTTTCAACTCCAGATTTTTATTGGAAATGCTGAACAATTTGTCCTCTGATGAAGTTTCTTTGGAAATGAGTTTACCCAACAGGGCAGGTATTCTTACCCCTATCGACGGTTTGGATGAAGGCGAACATGTGACCATGTTGGTGATGCCCGTGATGCTAAATAGCTAAATTAACTACCCAACCATAATTGAAAAAGCTGGAGAAAAATGTTCCAGCTTTTTTATTTTAGGATATAAATCTAATCGTCATAAAATGCGATGGAGATTCGCCATTTGCAGCCTTGACCGCATTAACAATAGGCAGTATGAACCCAAGGATTCCCGCTCCTATCAAGCCCAGTATTCCCAAGCCCAAAAGAAGGATTGCAGGAATACTAATGATGATGTAAAGTATCAGACTGATCTGGAAATTGATAATGGCCTTTCCATGCTCGTTCATTCCCTCCACCTTGTCTTTTGAGGACAACCAAATGATCAAGGGTATAATCAGGCTTCCAAATCCTGTAACATACGATAAAAGTTGTGTAAGATGCGTCACGGCCAACAAGGTATTGTCCGTCCTAACAGCTTTTTGATTGATAACTTCCATTTTTTGATTGATTTTGATGATTCAACTTATAAGTATACAAATCACTAAAAATGTTACAAACACCAGCTAATTTGTACTTTTGTCCCCATGTCGTACACAGATAACATTGTAGCCTTGGCAACACCCTCGGGAACAGGGGCCATTGCCGTAATTCGGGTTTCAGGACCAGATGCCATAACCCTAATGGATACCCTTTTTAAATCCATCAAGGGAAAAAAACTGGCCCAACAAAAAAGCCATACCATTCATTTGGGCCATATTGTGGATCAAGAAAAGATTTTGGACGAAGCTCTTGTTTCTATTTTTAAAGGACCACACTCTTATACCGGTGAAAATGTTGTGGAGATTTCCTGCCACGGCTCACCTTTCATCCAACAACAGATTATTCAGCTTTTGTTGCGAAATGGTTGCCGTTCGGCATCGGCAGGTGAATTTACACTACGAGCATTCCTTAACGGCAAGATGGATTTAAGTCAGGCTGAAGCTGTGGCGGACTTAATTGCAAGTGATAGTGAAGCGGCGCACGACATTGCCATGCAGCAGATGCGGGGCGGATTTAGTAACGAAATTCAGGAACTGCGGCAAGAACTGCTGAACTTCGCTTCGCTTATTGAACTGGAACTCGATTTTTCCCAAGAAGACGTGGAGTTTGCCGATAGAACCCAATTCAACGAACTGCTCAACCGAATCAGTGAGGTGCTAAAAAAACTGATTGATTCCTTCGCACTCGGAAATGTGATAAAAAACGGAATCCCCGTAGCCATTGTGGGTCAACCGAACGTTGGAAAATCAACCCTGCTTAATTTTTTATTGAACGAGGAAAGAGCCATCGTTAGTGAAATTGCGGGAACGACAAGAGATACGGTCGAGGATCATATCAGTATAAAAGGCATCAATTTTAGGTTTATTGATACGGCAGGAATCCGAGAAACCGTGGATGTGGTGGAAAAAATAGGGATTGAGCGAACTTTTGACAAAATTGAAAAGGCTAGGCTCATTATTTACCTATTTGATGGAATGGAGTTCGATAAAGCAGAGTTGGAACAGATTCAAAAGCGCTACCCCAACAAACAGTTGTTGCCCATTTGCAATAAAATGGACCTCTTAAACCAAGAGCAGAAGGAAAAGATAAAATCAAAAATTCACAATGTACTTTTTCTTTCAGCTAAATTTAAAGAAGGTATTTCAGAGCTCGAAAGTAGGCTACTTGCTTTGGTGGATTCAGGAGCATTGAGTGGCGACACCACCATAATTACCAATAGCAGGCACTACGATGCGTTGCTAAAAGCTCTGGAGGAAATCCAAAAAGTAAAGGAAGGGTTGGATATGGAGCTTTCGAGCGATTTGATGGCCATCGATATCCGTCAAGCCCTTTATCACTTGGGAGAAATTACAGGAAGCGTTACCACAGATGATTTATTGGGCAATATTTTTTCTAACTTTTGTATTGGAAAGTAATTTCAATTTTAATTAGGCTTAAGAAAAAAGTAGAATTTTATCGGATTTTTAGTATTTAGAAGTTGGTAGAATACAGGATTTCCCCATTATTTTTAAACGATACATGCTGGACCGTTCCGGCTCCTTCAAAATGGATGCTGAGACCGACGATTTTTTTTGGAATATCAGGCACTTCAAATGAGAATATGGGTTGTTTGTCCATTACAATATCCAATTTCCCGTCCTTTGAAATGCACTTCACTTCGACAAAGTCGGTAAAATCCACACCGAAACCGGAAAGATCTGTTTTCTTTCCATCAATTATCTTATCAAATGCATACAACATAATATCGGAAATGCACCCTTTGTCGGTAAGCATAATACTTATTGGTCCATCTTCGTGAACAATCACCAATTGGGCAGTTTGACATTGACTCTTACCGGATTTGAAATCATTCCGGATTGAGGCTGTCATTTCAAAATTGGTAGTATATAATTCCCCAAAGTCCCTGATTTGATAGAATCCGACAGGAGTTCTTGATGCTCGTGGGTCCACCCCATATTTCTTCAACGAGCTGGCTTTAATGGATAAGGCTTTTTTCGAACGGTAATCCTTCCTGTCCAAATAAATAGGTATAGAATCCGTCTCAATGACCCCCACCCAATCCGATGTTGGAATCAAGATACCCTTTTCCTTCACAATGGTTTCATCAACCACGAGTTTGGATTTGAAATAACCTGGTCGGTAATAAATGCTGGTGGAAACACTGTCGTTTTTATTGACGAGTACCCGCTTGCTCTCGTCCCAATCCTGCTGGATCTCTATTTTCGCTTTTTCATCTGCCGCAGATGCATCGTACCTGAAAACAACGGAATTTGGAAGCCCCATAGTGACCGACTTGCCGTTAAAAGCGAAATCATCAGGATTATAGATGGTATCATTTTTCCTGGCCGTCAAAAATACGGATGAAAAAAGCGCGATACCAAGCAATAAAAAGGCTATTAAAGGTTTCATCGGCAAATTCGCTTTGCCCTCTTTTTTCCCTTTCACAAACTTACTATCACAATAATTGGAAAATGCGCCCCAGTCCTTGAAACCGATATAGTTCGCCAGTGCATTCAAAGTAGTCTTGTTCGGGTGAGATGCATAGTTCACTTTCCCACTAAGTCGTTTTAGTGTGGATACGCTCAATAATGTGCCCGTTTCTTCCTGAATGTTCTCGCTGAGAGTCTTAAAATCATGGGTGTCCCACTTGTTGCAAGGTCCTTTGCCCAATTTTTCCTCTACCCGTTTAAAACAGGCTTTGATATGTTTCCTAAACTTCTCCATTTATAAATCCATGCCGACTATGAACAAACTTGAACAAAGATGAACAACCAATTCACCTCAAAACTTTGCAGGTAACTTTACATTGGTATACAGTAAGTCGATTATATCAAAAATAGATCATAATATGAAAAACAGCATCCGAAACTTCTTGATACTTGTCGTGGCCATTGCTCCAGTATCATGCCTTCAAGAAAACAAAAAAAACATTCCTGCCCAAGAATTGGCCTTTACCAAAAATAATTGGCGGATTGAAAATGTGGACGGTTCTACGGATACGTTGAAAGTTGTGGACCATCAGGGAAAGTACGCAATGTTTCTGGAACCAAGTCAAAAGGCTTATCTCAATGGCAAAGAATTCAAGAACTTTCAACTGGAGTTTCATTGTAATGGCCAAGTTCCTGGATTGGGCTTTAGGGTTCGGGATAAAGAAAATTACGAATACCTGTACCTGAGAATGATGATGAGCGGAAAAAAGGATGCGCTGCAGTACATTCCCATTTATAATGGCAGCTTGCCTTGGCAGCTCTATAATTATCCCAAATATGAAGGCAGTGCCGAATATCCGAGAAAGGAAGTGGCCATCTTACCACCTTTTCTGGAGAATCAACTGGTTCATGGAAAAGTGAGCGATAAGCTTTTAAAGGTACTGGAGGAGGAAGGCATCATATTCTCGGAGGAATCGTTCTTGGACTTTCCCGATGAAACCATTTCCTATATTTACGATCCTCAAAGCAATAAAGCGCTGCTTTTCGAGAAACGGGAAGATGGCATCGTATTCTTGGACATAAGTACTTGGGTCCATGTAAAGGTGGAGGTCATTGAAGACAAAATGTCCGTTTATGTTGAGGATATGGATACCCCTACCTTTGTGGTTGATAACCTAAAGCGCGATTCCAATAAAGGCGGTATAAGCCTGTACAGCAACTTTGGCCAAGTTTACTTTAGCGATGTATCCATTCAGGAAATTGAAAGTTCCAATGCGCCAAAACAACGGGATACCAAAAAAATGATTTCTCCAAACTATTTGACCAAGTGGCAAATATCGGAACCCTTTGCCAAGGACTCCGTGAACTTTATCTCCCAAGTGGATTCCCTATTCGATTACAAGGAAAAATTTAAAACGGTAACGGCCGATATGGATGGCCTTTTGAACATCAGCCGTTTTTATGATGATATGAACAAAACGGTCGCCCTGACCTGTACCATAGTATCTGATTCCGATAGGGATGTCAAACTAAATTTTGATTATGCGGACCACTTGGTGATCTTGTTGAATTACGAAATCCTGTTCGATGGGGGAATGAACTTTAGGTCACCTCCGGAAAAGGGCATGGAAGGCAGGGTTTTCGTGAATGATGAACAAACCGTGCTGAAGTTATCCAAAGGCTCCAATGAACTGACCTTTGTGCTGTCGGGCGATAAACGTCAGAAATATAATTGGGGATGTGTGGCCAAGTTGGAAGATTTGAATGGGGTTTCAATAGAATGAGCCATTATGTTTCCTTATGTGAACCCCTAAATGGACTTTTGGGAAACATTGGATGTTGACTGCCTTACCTGAACCTGTTTTTGTCTATGTATATGGTAGAGCTTGGAAAGCTATAATTTATAAAAGACAAATTCAAACATGAGTTGAACCATATCATGAAAAGTGGATTGTACACCTTTAATGAAATGGTGGTCGATCTTTGCTTCTTGGGCAAGACCATGGGAAAAAACAACGGTTACCGCCCATTTCATTAGCGGTTCTATTAATAGGCATTATAGCAACGACAGCCTATTCTTTAGCAACCCTAACGGAACCGTTGTCTTCTCATGATCAAAAAAGTATCCTCCAGAATTGGTTAACCCAAATATAATACTCCTTTCCTCGATAATTTTCAGTGATGTAACTTACCCTTAACCCTATGCATTTTTCTTAATGTAGGAGGTACATGCTTCAAAAGCATCGAATATTTGATTCTCAGGAATTAAGGAAGGTATTAATTTAACCCGTTCCATCATATACTTGGGCTGCTCCAAAACATGTACAAAAAGTACGGTAACACCTGTATTTTTAAGGTCCATCAAAACATCTTCAAGGGTATAAAGTCCAGATTGATCTAAATACTGCATGCGATCCATTCGGATGACCACCGTGGAGGCCGTTTTTGGGATTTGCTTGGCCAATTGTTGAAACTCGCTTGTAAACCCAAAAAACAAGGGGCCTTTCAAATGTTTAATAAAAACTTCCTTTTTAAGGTCTTCCGGAAAATTGACCTCATCCGCCCATCCCTTTTCCTCTTTCAAGGTTTTGACATCAGATCGTTTGGCCGTTAAGTCTCCCATTTTTTTCATAAACATCAAGGAAGCGATTACCAAACCGATACCTACGGCATAGACCAAGTTCCAAATAGAGGACAACACCATGACCACCAACATTATCAACACTTCAGAACTTAACTTGAAAGGTCCGAACTTGACATCCTTGGGCAAATAAGGTACGGCCCTCAGTCCTTTGTAATCTATTACCCCGATACCTACGGTCACCAAAATCCCGGCAAGTACCGCTGCGGGTATTTTGGAGGCTATCGGCCCCAAGGCCAATAATACGATGAGCAAAAGAATACCTGCAATCATCCCTGATAACCTTGTTTTCCCGCCTGCATTGATATTGACCACGGTACGAATGGTGGCTCCTGCACCAGGTATTCCCCCAAAAACTGCAGCAATGCTATTTCCAATACCCTGCCCCATCAATTCTTTGTTAGGTTTATGTTGGGTCTTGGTCATATTATCTGCAACCACGGAAGTTAATAGCGAATCTATGGCTCCCAAAAGAGCCAGGGTCAAGGCCGTAAAAATATAGGGGGTTACCGAGCTTAATTTAAATTCACTAAAGATGTCCAAATGGGGCACAGGAAAACCGCTGGGTATTTGTTGGATAGGCCTGTAATCCAGTCCAAACCCATAGGCCACTCCTGAAACGACCAACAAAGCCACCAGGGCACTGGGAATGGCGGTTGTAATTCTTTTAAATCCATAGATGATCACAATAGTGGCCAATGCCAGAGCAAGTTCCAACCAATCTATCCGTTGTAGAGCCCTGGGCAAGACCTTGATCGTACCTATGACTCCAGAAGCATCTTTATTGGCCAAGGTTTGAGCTTCCTTCCGGATACTTTCCTCCGAGACCTCCCCTGCCCTATCCAGAGTTTCTTGAAAATCCTCAAGTACCAATATTCCTTCGTTCGATTCCTCATTGAGAATATTCTTAAGAATAACCTCTTCCGCACGAGGTCTGAATTGATCCACAAAAGCGGCATCTTCTTTGGGGTAATAACCCATCGAAGGCAACATTTGGGTAACAAGGATGATTACTCCAATGGCCGTCATAAAGCCTGAGACTACAGGATACGGGATATAGCGAATGTATTTTCCAAGCCCAGCAAGGCCCAATATGATCTGCATCAACCCTGCCAATAGAAACACCAGTAAAATGGCCGGTAATGCTTTCTCGAGATCACCATCGTTCATAGCCACAATACCAGCAACGACAACCATACTAACAGCGGTCATAGGTGCCGTAGGTCCAGATATCTGGGTATTTGTGCCCCCAAACAAGGCTGCAAAAAAACTAATGAATATGGCACCGTACAACCCAGCACTTGGACCCATACCCGAGCTGACACCAAAGGCCAAGGCCAAGGGAAGGGCTACAATGCCCGCTGTAATGCCACCAAATAAATCTCCTTTAAAATTAGAAAAAAAATGCTTCATAAATATTTTGATTGTTTTTTGGATCGACACATTAGTGGCTGATCAACATACTAAAGGATACCGGTTCATAAATTATCAAACATTGATAATCAAATGACCTTCAAACGTATTCAAGGTTTCTAATCCTTTATTTTGAATAAATTGATATGACTACTGATGTGGACCTGTTATTAAGGTTTCGCTCAGAAACGTTCCAAGATCTTGGATAGCAACGTTAGCTTAAGCGCTGTATACGTTTTGATATGGTCCATAAAACCATCTCGATTTTTCTCATGGGCATGGAGGTAATAGGCGTCACATTCCGTTGTATCGTACTCAATTGCATTTATCATTGTCCTTTCATACCTATACAGGGTGCCCAATCGAAGTTGGTTTTCCCGTTGGACTGTCAAAAGGCTTTGGTTTACCGCAGGGGCTCCCAATAGGCATTTTTCCAATGGAATCAAATATTGCAGTTCATTGCTGATCAACTCCATGGTTTCGATCCAATTGGCAATCTCCAACTTATCCTTTTTAACTATAATCTGGTTTAAGGACTCATGAAGATGGGGTCTGTTCACCTGCTTCATAATACCATGTTTAGGTTTATGGGTTCATTCTCCTGTTCTACATTTTCAATGGTCAATTTTTGGTTTCCAGAAGGAAACTCCCAAACCAGTGAATCCCCCTTGGCATATCCCATGACCGCTGCACCCATAGGGGTCAGGATTGAAATATGGTTATTTTTCACATCACTTCGGCTAGGAAGTACCAATTTGAACTTTTTGTGCCATCCATTATCGGAAATTATGGTCACCATGGCATTGAACCGGATGACATCATCCGGCATTTGTGCTTCATCCAAAATCCGTGCTGTTTCCATTTCACCCACGAGCTTTTTCACCGAACTCTTAAGGGTATTGTCTTTATAGAATCCTGATAGGTTCATTAACCGTTTTAAAAGGACATATTCTTTTTTTTCAATTACTAAACTACCGTACTTCATAATTTCTTTTTTTATATTTTAAAGTCTCCAGTACATTCATGTGGAAACCTAATTATGACATTGGATTATGGAAAAATACCCCTTTGGATATAGGTGTCCTCAAGTCGCTCTATGGCGATGACAAAGGCGGCCGTACGCATATCCAGGTTCTTTGTTTCTGTTTTGTGCGCGACCTTGTTGAAGGACTCTCTCATTTTTCTTTCCAGTTTCTCCAAAACCTCGTCCAAATGCCATATTTCTCCGTTGCGGTTTTGCAACCATTCAAAATAACTTCCTATAACGCCACCCGAATTGCATAGGATATCCGGTATAATATCAATACCTCGTTTTAAAAGGATTTCCTCCGCCTGAACGTCAGTCGGCCCATTGGCCCCTTCGGCAATCAGGCTAGCCTTAATTTTATGGGCATTGTCCACAGTAATCTGGTTGCCCAGGGCAGCAGGAATACAGATATCGCAGTCCAAACCAAAAAATTCGTTGTTGTCGAGGGGACTTGCCCCCGCATAGCCCGATATACTGCCTTTATTGGCCCTTGCATAGTCCAAAAGGTCTTCTGGTGAAATGCCCTCATCATTATGGATACTTCCATAAGCATCCTGTACAGCAGTAAGTATGGCTCCTTCATTTTTTAGAAAATGGGCGGCCCAATAGCCTACATTACCAAAACCCTGTACAATGAATGTTTTGTTCTTTAGATCAATCCTTTTGTGTTCCGCCCAAAATTTGATGGTCAGGAAAACCCCATAGCCCGTTGCCCGGTCTCTCCCTTCGGAACCTCCGGCACCAATGGGCTTGCCCGTAACCACATGCAGGTTCTTAGAACGTTCATTGGGCGATTTGGTAGACATATAGGTATCCAAGATCCAAGCCATCGTCTGAGGATTGGTGTTCACATCCGGTGCTGGGATATCCAGTTCCGGTCCAATATTGTCCCCAAGAGCATAGGTAAACCTTCTCGTGATTCGTTGCAGTTCGTCCTGGGAATATTTGGTAGGATCTAATTGTATTCCTCCCTTGGCCCCACCATAGGGCAATCCGGCCAAAGAGGTCTTCCAAGTCATCCACATGGCCAAAGCTCTGGCCGCGTCGATGTCCACAGTGGGGTGGTAACGTAATCCACCCTTATAGGGACCCAGTGCATTGTTGTGCTGAACGCGGTAACCCTTAAAGATCTCTACCTCCCCATTGTCCATGCGTACTGGAAAATGCACTACGAATTCAGTGTTGGTGACTTCCAGTATCTTTCTAATGTTGGCATTCAGTTCAATAATATCCGCTGCATTATTGAACTGGCGCATAACGTTGTCCAACATGCCTTGTTTTGGCTGCTTTCTTTTTGATGTTAACGTTGTTGTCATAAAAAATTATTTATTGGGTACGCCGTACCTACTACTTGTTTGTTAATACATTTCATCCGAAACCACTATGGTAGGTTCCTTACCATCATCCATATATTGGCGATATTCGTTACATAAGTTGATATTTGACCTATTACTGCTCAAAGCACAATACGATTGGTGAATACAGGTGGAGCATAAACTCCGTACAAATTCCTTCATGGGACTGTTTTTTTATGTTATATTTTTTCATCAATGAATGGGATACAGTGTTTTGATTGGCTGAAAAACCAACATCAGTATGGACAGCCCAATGATAATCATAAAACCGATTTCCAAATTGGACAACATTCTATTGACACTCAATGATTTTTCTGAGATTCGCGTCAGATGTCCACTTTCTTCAATTTGAATTTCCTCAAGAGCATCCAAGGTTTTCTTTGTACTATGGATGTGCTCCAAAATTTTTGATTTATCCCCTTTCCCATATACGCTCGACAAGCCTGACGGGCCATAAAATTGTTGACGCAAGCGCTTTAAAAATGCAGCTTACTCCCGAATCAGATCGGTCGCAGCAAAATCATCAAGGATGGCCGTGATTTGCCCAAAATGTTCATTGTTTTTTTCAATGTTTCCGGTTTCCAAAACCTCCACTTCCCTATCGTGCAGAAAATTTCTCAACTGATAAATATAATCCTGTACCACCACACGATCATCATGGATCGATTCAATCGTTTTTTGTATCGTCGAAAAATGTCTACGGTCCACCAAATTGGACCCCAGCACCAAGAAAAAGGCCAACGCTAGTACAAACCCTATCAGTATGCGTTGTTTTAATGTTAGTTTTGTATTCATATCTTTTTTATTTGGCTAACTTTATGTTTCTAGTATCGACATCCAAATAACCCTAGGCTGATTCCAGCTCCAGTTCATCGAACATCTTTTCCATTAAATTCCGTTTGAATAAAGTGCGTAACTCCTTCTCTGAGATGGCCAGTCTGGTCTTGGTATCAACTTGCTCAACCTTTGCCAAACGCAAGGAAACAAAATCACTGGGCACACCATACCTAATGATGTCCCCTTGCGATAGTCCAAGAACTGAACAGCCCAAATTGCTGAGCGCAGATATCCGGCCCTTTGCCAAATCGACTTGATCCGGTGGTACCAATTGTAAACACTCTTCCATACCCGAGGAGCTGATAACCGAAACGGTAGAATACAGTCTTACAACCTCTGAGGGCATATTCTTTTCATACACAACAACGGCATCCAATAAATTTTCCTCCAACAAGGCCAATGCATTTTCATGGGTATAATCTTCCAAACCCAGTGGACCTTGCATGTACTTTTTAATCATCAAGAAATCATATCTTTCCAAAACAAGGTTTCCGTATCTCAAAGAGTGTCTTACCATCCTTAGCGTTTTCAAATTATAGTGGTTCGGTCGGTTTTATCTCTGCCCGACCGACTCAAAACCATTCGGAACACTAAATGGCAAATGCCATGCCCTAAAAGGCAAAAAGAATAGAATTCAAAGTATGCCACTGATTAACAGCAACTAACATGTGTAAATGAGAAAGATTGAAAAATTAGAATCGGTAAGTTTCTGACCAGTTGGTAAGAATTTGACCAAATCAATCGAGCTTGTCGCGCAGCGTTTTTCGACTGATCTTTAAAATTTCAGCTGCTTTGGTCTTGTTCCCTTTGGTATGGAGCAGCACCCGCTTGATATACTTTCTTTCCATGTCCCTTAAGGGTATTAACTCCTCGTCCGGAAAGTCTATCTCATATTTTAAAAAGTCCGGTAAGTCTTTGGTACCAATCGGGCCATCCGCCATAATAACCGCTCGTTGTACCACATTTTCAAGTTCCCTTATATTTCCCGGCCAAGGATAACGTTCCATAATTTTCAAGGCCTCGGAATCGATTCGCAACAAACGGTCCCTATATTCCATGCCGTATTTTTGGAGGAATCGATCAACAAGTAAGGGAATATCGGACCTTCGTTGGCGCAGCGGGGGTACCCTTATCTCAACGACGGTCAAACGATAATAGAGGTCCTCCCTGAAGTTTTTTTTCTTGATTTCCTTCAAGAGATCCATATTTGTGGCCGCAACAATACGAAGGTCGACTTTTTCCAAGGTTCTGGAACCGACCTTTGTAATTTCCTTTTCCTGCAGTGCTCTCAATAATTTGGCCTGTACATCCAAACAGGCGTTACCTATTTCGTCCAAAAAGAGCGTACCCCCGGATGCCGCCTGAAAAAAACCATTCCGGTTTTGGTCTGCCCCTGTAAAGGCCCCCTTGGTATAACCAAACAATTCCGCCTCTTGCAGATTGTCCGGAATGGCCCCGCAGTTCACCGCAATAAAGGGCCCTTTGCTGTATTTTCCTGAATAATGTATGGCCCGCGCCACCAATTCCTTTCCAGTGCCGCTCTCACCATGTATCAATACCGTTGCCCGGTTATTCTTTACCCTGTCTATAATGGTAAGTACTTGTTTGAAGGCTGAGGAATTGCCCACCATCTCCTTGAACGGTAGGTTTTGCGTTCGGGATGGAACATTTGCAATGGATGCTTGGTCCGCTCTCCCATGTTCCAACGCCCTTTCCACGGCCATTTTTAGTTCTGCTTTTGTAAAGGGCTTGGCCATATAGTCCATGGCACCCGACTTAATCACTTCCAAGGCACCGTCAACAGATGGGTATCCGGTAACCACCAATTTTGGCATGTTGGGATAATGTTCCTTGGCATACTTCAATAATTGAATGCCATCGACTTCCGGCATTTGAATATCCGTTATCAACAGATCTATTGAAGTATCCTTTAGTATAAACAAGGCTTCTTTAACGGATATCGCCTTAAAAACATGGTAGTTAAACTCTTTGAGCCTTCTTGCCAATAGTTCCAAGATCTTGATATCATCATCTACGATAAGAATGTTCTCTTTGTTCAATGGCATGGGCGTCAATTTGGAAACTCGATGGTAAAAATAGTACCTTTTGGCACATTGGGCCTATGTGTAATGGTGCCCTTATAACTTTTGATGATTCCATGAACGACACTTAGACCAAGACCAGTCCCTTCCCCGATTGGTTTGGTGGTATAAAATGGTTCAAATACCTTGTTTTCCTGATCAGGTGCAATGCCCTCCCCTTGATCAATGATATTAATGATAATCTTTTGTTCCCCGTTAAGTATCTCTACCTTTATTTCTCCGTGTACAGGTGAGTAGTAGGCCGCGTTCATAATTAGGTTGAACATGACCTGGGTCAATTGGACCGTATTGGCCCGAATCCGGAAATCATCATTGTCGTAGGATTTGATGACCGATAATTGTTTTGCCCTAAGGGATGGCCCCATCAGACGTATCACACTGTCCACTACCTTATTTAGCTCGATCAATTCCATTTGTTGTGGCATTTCACAGGTAAAGAACATCAGTTTCTTTACGATTTCCCTACTGAAAATGGCATTGTCCAAAATCGTTTGTAAATCACTTCTGGTTCTCGTATCGGTAGTTTCATCCAGCAACAATTCTGCAAATCCCAAAATATTGGCCAAAGGAGTATTGAGTTCATGGGCTATTCCGGCAGTAATCTCTCCCATGATATGCAAACGATCGTTACGTTCCATTTGTCTTTTAGTTTCCTCTTCGCTATCATGGATCTGCTTGCGTTCCATAAAGTTACCGACGGCCAGACATACATTTTTCAGTAGGGTCTGCTCTTCTGGAAGAAAGTCTTCAAGAGTGTAGGATGAAGCTGGATAACCTACGGATATGGTTCCTTCTACTTTATTGAATACAATGACATCACAAGATAGACAGGTCATTTGCTCCTTGAATCCACTGGTCTGTACCTGGTATGCACCAATGGACACTGCTGCCTCGCCTTCTTCAGGAAACCGCCACCCCCTTTTTAAACAATAGGCGATGGCTTCCAGGGAAGTGGACAGTTCGTCGTATCCGGAATTCACGATGATTGAAGTGACCTCATAGAGACAGGTCAACTCTTTGACCCGTTCCTTTAATCTTTGATCGGTATTTATCATGGGTATCTAAAAATTTTGGTTGATAATGGTACATGGGTACCAAGACTGCTGTCCAATAGTTACGAAAATGTAATCAAAAAACTTTGTAAAATATGAACTATAGTATTCGCATTGGATAGGAACTTAGGTTCAAATAGGATAATCACATTATTTTGGTTATCCATGTTTGCGCATACAATGAGTAACAAAAATAACGATAAAAGACTTTTTTATCCTTTATGAGGCCAAAAGGATGTTTGACCAGTCATTTGAAAACCCTATTTTTAAAAGGTAACTCAATGTTGCTTTGTTTTTTGTTTATAAACCGATAACGGCCTTTGTTCATCGGTAAACTTGAGGGTTCCCTTTTCAGGGAAACCGTTCTCCCCGTATTTTTTTGGCCGCCCTGCACCAACGCCCCAATACCGAAGGGTTCAGTTCCAGTTCCCTGCATACCGCTGCTGCGTCACCCCTGACATAGTTCAGTGAAATATAGTATGTGCAAGTAAACTGTCCCCGTTTTTTATGCAACAGACTAATAAATAATGGAATACATAAAAATGTAAGATATGGAGATAGAATATGATGGTTTCAGAATTGGTGAATACAAAGCCGACTTACAGCCAGTTCCAATTTTTTGTATTCAAACAATAATATTTAACAATATTAAGCCTACAAAACATATCAGCTTAAGCATCATAATTATCTAGATTCACAACATTTATATGTAGGAAAAAGTATAATGTTATAGTATTGCCCTGTTTTAAAAAAGCTTAACACTTTTCCTTCATGAAAATAACGGCCCACTCTATTTTATTTCTATTATTTTTTGGTATCACTTCATCAATTGTTCATGCTCAGGCACCTTCGGATGAAAATTTTGATGATAACACCAGCTTTGATTTAATCAGTAACGATTTTACACTTGATGGAGTGCGGTATCAGATTTCAGGAAATGGGTCAACCTATCACCATGCCACATTTAATGATACCTTTAATTTATCAGAGGGTGGAACAAGTGATTATGCACTTCAATTCGATAAAAATGCTAATGGAGGAATAAATAGTGTTACTATAAGTGCAAACAACGGTAGTACATTTCAGATAACTGGTATGTCGATGGATATTTTGTCTGATACTCCTGTTCAGTTTACGTCTGATAATGGTGGAAGCTTTAGCTTGAGTGCCAATGATGGAACTTATGTATTCTACCAAAACTATGACTTCACAGCACAATCAGGCTTTGATAATATAACGACATTGACCATCTCTGGTACAAACATGATGGCGGATATTGACGATTTGAATTTTGAACAAGCCGTTATACCAGCAACTGCCCCAACGGTAACCACCTCAGCCACCTCATCCATCACCGCCACAGGAGCCACTTTAAATGGCGATGTAACCTCTGACGGCGGCGCAACTCTAACCACACGAGGTTTCGTCTATTCCAGTTCCGACAATACCCCAACCCTTGGTGAAGGTGGAGTAACTGATGTGCCTGATGGTAGTGGCACAGGTGTTTTTAATGAAGTCATTTCAGGACTGAGTGCTTCCACTACCTATTATTACCAAGCCTATGCCACCAATACTGAGGGAACAACTTATGGCGGTGTAGTGAATTTTACAACAAGTGCTCCCAATGCAGCTCCAATAGTGGATGCCAATACTGGATTAACGGTAACAGAAGGAGAAACAGGAAACATAGACAGTGGTAAATTACATTTTAATGATGATGAAACTGTGGATGATGCCCAACTGACCGCAACTATTACCAGCGCCGTTGCCCATGGGACATTGTTTCTTGACGCCAATCTTAACAATACGTTCGATTCCGGGGAAGAAGAACTTTTGGTAAACGCAACATTTACACAAGATGATATTAACAATAACAGACTCAGGTATACCAATACAGTAGGTAATCAGACCTCGGATAGTTTTGGGTTTACGCTGAGCGACCCAGACGGTGGGGAATTGACCAATCAGACGTTTACAATAACCATCAATTTGCTTGAAGTACCAACCGTAACTACCACAACTGCCTCAGGCATTTCCCATACCGCAGCTACCCTTGGTGGTAACGTAACCGACAACGGTGGGGCATCCGTAACCGAACGCGGTATTGTTTACAACACCACAAGCACACCAACAACGGCTGACACCAAAGTGCAAATTGGTTCAGGAGATGGTAGTTTTACGCAGGAAATCACAGGGCTTACCGAGGGAACAACATATTACGTTCGTGCGTATGCCATCAATAGCGAAGGGACGAGCTATGGTAGTGAGGTTTCTTTTACGACCACATCCAACGATACGCCTTCAGGTTCTGTAATAACAAACCAGTCTGAATGTATTAATGGTTCGGTTTCGGGACTTGCTTTAACGATCACGGATACTTTTCCGGGGGACAATAACTTTATGGTTACCGCAGCCTCATCAAATACAAGTGTGGTTGCAAATGCGAACATTAAAATTACGGGAAGCGACAATACCCGTTCCTTGGCAATAACACCTGTATTGGATGCGGCAGGAACAAGCACAATTACAATTTCAATTAAGGATAGTTTGGGTGAAATAGGGACACAAACCTTTGATGTAACCTTTAATGATCTTATCCCGCCAACATTGACAGCGGTATCTGATAGAGAGGAAAATCTGGATGCCAATTGCAACTTTACCGTTCCAGATTATACGGGATTGACGACCGCAACGGATAATTGTGGAACGACGACAGTCACCCAATCCCCGATTGCGGGCACCGTGATCAGTGGGCACGGAACACTACAAACAATAACATTAACGGCCGATGACGGGAACGGGAATACCGACAGCACCACTTTTGATGTTACATTGGTGGACGTGACGGCTCCGACTTTGACCGCCGTATCGGATAGAGAGGAAGATCTGGATGCCAACTGCAATTTTACCGTTCCCGATTATACGGGATTGACGACCGCAACGGATAATTGTGGAACGGTGACAGTCACCCAATCCCCGATCGCGGGCACCGTGATCAGCGGGCACGGAACGGTACAAACAATAACATTAACGGCCGACGATGGCAACGGGAATACCGACAGCACCACTTTTGATGTCACATTGCTGGACGCGACTGTGCCAACATTGACCGCCGTATCGGATAGAGGGGAAGATCTGGATGCCAGCTGCAATTTTACCGTTCCCGACTATACGGGGTTGACAATCGCAACGGATAATTGCGGAACGGCGACGGTAACCCAATCACCGATTGCGGGAACCGTGATCAGTGGGCACGGAACACTACAAACCATTACGCTTACTGCCGACGATGGCAACGGGAATACCGACAGCACCACTTTTGATGTCACATTGGTGGACGCGACAGCTCCTACATTGACCGCCGTATCGGATAGAGAGGACGATCTGGATGCCAGCTGCAATTTTACCGTTCCCGACTATACGGGGTTGACGACCGCAACGGATAATTGCGAAACGGCGACGGTCATCCAATCACCGATTGCGGGCACTGTGATCAGTGGACACGGAACGGTTCAAACAATAACATTGACGGCCGACGATGGCAACGGTAATACCAATAGCACCACTTTTGATGTTACATTGGTGGACGTGACGGCTCCGACTTTGACCGCTATAACGAGTATAGAGGAAGACTTGGATGCCAGCTGTGATTTTACCATTCCCGATTATACGGGGTTGACGACCGCAACGGATAATTGTGGGACAGTGGCAGTCACCCAATCACCGATTGCGGGTACCGTGATCCGTGGGCACGGAACACTACAAACCATTACTCTTACTGCCGATGATGGGAACGGAAATACCAATAGCACCACTTTCAATGTTACATTAAAGGACGTGACTGAGCCAACAATAACAGTACAGGATGTTGCAATCCAATTAAATGACACGGGGTCGGTCAGCATCACAGCAGAAGCCTTTGTAGTTGACAGTTATGACAGTTGCGGTATAGCAAGCATAAGTATTGACCGTACGGATTTTGACTGTGCCGATTTAGGGGATTATACCATCATGATAGCAGCAACGGACATTAATGGCAATGTTAAAATGGAAACAGCAATACTTACCTTGACCGGAGAAGATACGGATGGAGATTCCATAGCTGATTCTTGTGACACCGATAATGACAACGACGGTACTCCGGATAACGAGGATGCCTTCTCCTTGGATGAAACCGAGGATACGGACACGGATGGCGATGGAATTGGCAATAATTCCGATACTGATGATGACAACGATGGTACCCCGGATAACGAGGATGCCTTCCCCTTGGATGAAACCGAGGATACGGACACGGATGGCGACGGAATTGGCAATAACTCCGATGCCGATGATGACAACGATGGGGATTCGGATGAGAATGAACTGACAAACAATACAGATCCGTTGGACGATACCAGCTTTTTTGTTCCAGAAGAAGAAGATACACCGGTAACACCTACTTTGGTCCCCGCCCAGGCCTTTACACCAAATGGCGACGGAAACAACGATGCCTGGATCATACCGGGGATAGACAACTATCCAAATAATGTGGTGAAAGTCTATAACCGATGGGGGCACGAAGTGTTCGACACCAAATCGTACCGAAACAACTGGGAAGGCTTCTACAAGGACAGAAGTGAAAAACTTCCCGCAGGTTCCTACCTCTATGTCATCGACCTAGGGGACGGCAACGCCCCATTGCAGGGCTGGATCTTCATCAACTATTAATACCAACAGAACAAAAAACACCATACAAAAACGATGAGACTATTCAATAACATACAATTACTGGCCCTGTTCCTTGTGCTTTCCCTCTCGGTAAGCGCACAGCAGGACCCCAACTATACCTTTTAC
>NZ_JBSXNR010000050.1:0-45141 GCF_056857735.1 Flagellimonas sp. L-11 | reverse complement strand
GTGCGCCGGTCGCCACCAGAAAAGCAAGCTTTTCCGTGATGCCCCTCGACTTGCATGTGTTAGGCCTGCCGCTAGCGTTCATCCTGAGCCAGGATCAAACTCTTCATTGTATTTCCTTGAATGTCTGTACGACACCCGGAAATCCGAGTCCCTGCATCAAAATGGTTCTTATTCTCTTTACGCTGTCGTTACAATATGTATATGAACTTCTTTAATCTTTTTTTGCTCGAAAAAACCTAAATTTGAATCCAAATCCCTTCTCGCAAACGCCCTGCCTTATCAGCTAAGCGGGTGCAAATATACGCACGTTATTTTATCTCTACAAAATGTTTTTTGATATTTTTTTCGAAAAAAAATCAATTAAATTATAAGTGCTTGTTTTTCAGTATTCCCTTGTTTTGTTTCTTATCAAATTTTATGAAAAGAAATTCCAGACCAACCCAAATCTAATCACAAAATCGCGATACGGATAATTTGGTGCGGAGTAATAATTTGGTGCTGAAAAAATGGAATTAAGGTGTTCTGCCTTTAAATAGATTCTGGTTTGCTTTACTTTGGCATTTATAAAAACATCCAATAGTGGATAACCGCCCAATTCTTCGTTATTCTGAATATAGAACTCGCCCAATAGCGGATTATAAGCATCCATATTATATGATGTGAAATATTTAAAGGTTATTCCTGTTTGCAGGAACATAGCTTTCTTAAAGACATCACTTGAAAAATACAGACTGTTCCTGGTGACCACCTGGGGAAGATTGAGCACTTGATTGTCTTGGGTTACCTCCTGATACATTATAGTGTTCATCAAGGCCCACTTTCGCCACTTCACTTCTTTTTTATACTTCGCCTTTAGGTGATTTATGGTTCCCGCTTCCTGAAAAGGCCTTACAAAAGCAGTTTCTTGCTCCAATCCTTTTTCTTCCTCACTTGCGGTAGATGCAAAGTAGGTGTAATTGTCCACTGCGCTATACACTGCTTCCAACTGACCAAAATATTTTGAATCGAAACCAAACTTGATACTCTGTGTTTGCACCTTTTCGAAAGTGTTGTTGTTTTGCCAATTGAAATTGCGATAATCACTTTGATAGAGCAAATAATTAAAGTCCGGCATCCGTGAAGAAATATGTATGGCGCCCGTTATTGAATTGTTGTCATTTAACCGATATCTCGCCATGGCATCAAAATTATTACCGGTAAGGTCTCCGGAAACAGTGTAGTTTACGTTGCCTTTTAGAAAAAATGGCCCCAAAGTGTTGCTATATGACCCTCCTACCGAAATTTCCTCACCTTTCAATTTGTTTTGAATGGTTTCTTCTTCAGTTATAAGAAGACTGTTAAAAAAGTAATTATAGTTGTACAGGCTTATATTACCAGACAATCTGCCCAAGGTTCTATTTGAAAATCCTACTGTTCCCTTATTGAACATTGTTTTCAGCCGGGCCCTATCTTCAATTGGGGTTAAAAAAGGATCTTGACCAAATGCATCATTCTGTCGGGTTTGTTCAAAATCGTATATTTTTGATTCGTAACTAAACTCATGTCCGATGACCAAGATGGTTGGTTCTTTGTCCGTTGAATCTTTTTTGTGGTTGACCAATTTATATTGGTGATCCAGGAAATAGCGCTTTCCTAATATTCGATTGTTGGCATCGGTATACAGTAAATCGATTTTTGCCCTATCCTGAAAATCGGGCAAATCGTCTTCGAACTGAGTTCTATCCAACAGCCCCCCACTTTCTTCGCTTTGCATCTCTTGTGCCGCTATATGCCCACGAAGGCCGTATTTATCATTCCGTGTGAGATAATTAAAGGTCACCCTAAACTTCCCATCCTGAGCTTCTTCATACCTGTATTTTCCCAATGAGCGAAAACCATTGTAGGCTATGGATGCGTTAAATCGCTTGGACACATTAAAGGTAAGCAATGCATCCAAAAACTGCCCTTGCTCCATGGTTGTCTTGAACATAAGCTCCGTCATTGGAGTAGGAACGTTATAATAGTTGATGTCCTCCTTTTCAAAATATCCTGGATGTTTTGCTGTAGCTCCTATTTGGGGATAATAGGATGTTCCTGAAAAGCTCTTGCCAAGCTCGTTATAAGGTTGTCCCATATTCGCAAAAGGCATCAACTCAAAATCATCTTTTCTAAGGTAATTGTACTTGTATTCTTTTTTTATGGTTAAAGTGGTATCCACATAGGTAGTGTCCCTTTGATAGGAAATTATCATATAATCACGGATGCTGATGGAATCTTCCTTTTTAGCTTTCAACTTACCGGTTCCCTTATCTTTTAATTTTCGCTTTGTTGAATCCTTCGATTTGGTCAAAAGGGAGTCTTTATCCTGAAGTTGCAAGGAATCCGCCCGTTTTGTTGGTGGCAGCGAGTCTTGCTGCGCCATAAGAACATGGCCAAAAAATAAAAGCAGGGTCAATATTAAAAATCTCATTTCGTGATATTGGTTGGGCAAAGGTAAAAGTTTTGTTACTAAAGAAATGTGAAAAGTTGACGCATAAAAAACCCCGCCAATTGGCGGGGTTTTCATTAAAATTTATATAACAGTTCAAAACTAGTTTTGAGTTGAAATGTTTGGATTGTTTTGGATTTCCGACTGAGGAATTTCAAAGGTCAATCTTTCATCGTCATAATTGATCGGAACGCCCACATTGGAAAGGTGATTATCTCCCCTAACAACGGTTCCTTGGTTTCTCTTTAGAGAAAGGTAGCTTTTTCCCTCCCCCCAAAGCTCAATACGGGTTTGAAGATAGATCTCGTCCAATAGCGCCTGTCCCGAAAGGCCATCGACATAAGCCGTACTTGGCAATCTCTCTGCCAATAAATCCTTCAACATGGTTCGTGCAGCCCCAGCATCACCTGCCTTGGCAGCAGCCTCTGCGTGCAATAAATACATTTCCGCCACCCTTAAGTAAACATAATCAGTGGTAATGTTGGCCTGACCACCTATTACCCTGTCTGGGTGGTAGAATTTATTCAAAGGCATTAAGTCCGTATATTCCCCGATCGGCTCGGCAAACTGTTGCTTACGCACATCATCCTCTGGAATGGCCGCATAAAGGTCGGAGTCGATAGCCTTGGCGTCACCTGCCCAGGCATAACTATAGGTAAAAAGGTCCATTTGTCCCCACCAAGAAACAAGTCCAAGACCGGCATCAACCGTTAGGTCAACGCCCCAGATCCATCCCGATGTGTTCAAATCGTTGAAACCGCCCAAGACTTCCTCTGAGTTCATCAATGTATAGCCACCATTGTTTATCACATCGGCGGTCAAATCCATAACCTCCTCATGGCTGTCCCCTTTGGATGCCAGCACATATGCCAAGATGGCCTGGGCAACGGTTTTGTCCACTTGGCCCTTTGAGCTTCTGGAGAACCCGTCCAACAGAGAAATGGACTCATTAAGGTCTTTTTCCATCAGCGCATAAATCTCAGCAGTAGTCACCTTTGGCCCATTCAGGTCGTCAGGACTATCGTAGATAGGCAAGATCTCAGCTGAAGGGTCGTAGGAGTTTGCAAAGTATTGGGTCAAATAGAAATAAGCATGGGCACGAAGTGTCTTCGCCTGTCCCATCAAATATTTATTCTCCTCTATTTCGGGAACCGTTTCGTTACCGCCCAATGCATCAATTACCAAGTTCGCAGAGCGGATAACGCGGTAATAGAACCTCCAGGGCATGTAATTTCTCGTTCTAGTAAAATCCTGCGTAGACTGGAACTCTGTAATATCGGCCCTGTACCAACCATAGGTACTTACGGAAAGTGCCATATCGCCGGAAAGCATATCGCCGTATATATCGTATCCTTTATGTCCAAAGTCATCATGGTTTGTAGTACCACCACTTTGCGTAGCAAACATCGTAGAATATATCCCGGAAATAGTTCCCTCAATTACAGCTGGATTAACGGACGCCGCCTCCCCAACTTGTTCTTGTGTTAGGAACTCGGACGGTTGCTCATCCAAGAAGTCCTTTCCACAGCCCGCCAACAACAATAGCGAGGCTATAACTGATAATTTAATATTACTGTTTTTCATAACTTTTTTTCTAAAATTTAACTCTTACACCTAAGGTTACGGTAGTCAAAGGAGCATAAATCCTCCTTGCTGAAGCACCGTTCTCTCTTACAGATGGGTTAAAACCTTGTCTGGCTGTCTTGATTGCCAAGTTATCCCCGGACAACCAAATGTTTACATTTTTCAATCCCATTCTCTCGATATCCTTTTTGGGCAAGGTATATCCTATTTTGGCATTGTTGAAGGCAAGATAATCCGTACTTGTTAACCATCTTGTTGTTCCAACTCTTTGATCTTGACCTGTAGCGTCATCCAAGCGGGGCACGTCAGTTACGTCTCCTGGGTTTTGCCATCTCTGGGAAATATCCTTGTGGAGGTTTGTGGAGGCCGCACCAAAGTTATCACTCATCAACTCAGAATACTGGTTGTCCATTGCCCATCCTCCAACACTGTAGGTAAACTGTGCAGAGAAATCGAAATTCTTCACTTGTGCTGCCAATCTGAATGCTCCGAACAAATCAGGAATACCGGATTTACCTACATACTTCTGTGTTGCATCGGCATAGGTTTCGGTAATCTGCCTTTCAATGTTGGCATCAGGATTTTCATCCATGTAGGCCATCATATCAGCAATACCGTCTTCGCCATCATCTAGGGTACCGTTACCGTTAGCGTCGTTAAAGTATTGGTAGTATTGACCAACACCATTTTCTGGGTTGACTCCGGCCCACTCCCTGATGTAAAAATCATAGATAGAGCTTCCTTTTGAATATCCATAAGGAGTTGACGATGTATCCAAAATTCTTGGCTCACCTGTTGAAGGTTCAAGAGGCATCGTAAGAATCTCGTTGTTGATATGAGAACCGTTGATGGAGAAATCCAATTTGAAATCCTCTTTATTAAAAATGTGGCTAGTAAGGTTGAATTCGATACCTTGGTTCAACAATTCACCATCGTTAACCGTAACGATAGCAATACCTTGTGATGGCCCAACCCTTCTCTCAAAAATAAGGTTGTCCGTCTTTTTGCTGTAGAAGTCAACTACACCGTCCAAATATCTACCGAGACCAAACTCGACACCTGTCTGGAACATTTTGGAGGTCTCCCATGTCAAATCAGGGTTTCCATTGTCCCTAATAGAAAGTGAAATCCGGTCGTTAAGGTTATTGATGTCATAAGTGTCATATGCGATATAATAATCTTCATCATCTACTGCCTGATCTCCAGTAACACCGTAAGAAGCTTTCAACTTCAAGAAATCGAAAACACCGTTGCCTGACATGAAGTCTTCGTTGGTAATAACCCATGCAGCACCGACCGAACCGAAGGTACCCCACTTTTCGTTGATAAACCTGGAAGAACCGTCCCTACGTACCGAGGCGGTCAAGAAATATTTCTTGTCGTAATCATAGTTTACCTGGCCAAAATAAGACTCAATGCTATATCCTCTGGAAAAACCGGAAGGAGGCCCTTGCGAAACAACAAAGTTGTTCAATTCATAAATATCGGGGTGAACGGCCAATCTTTTTGAGGCCACGCTCTGCTCTCTCTCGAACTGGTTGTTCTCATGTGCGACCAGGGCCTCAATGGAGTGGCTTCCAAATTCAGTCTGGTAACGCAACAGTTTCAAGAAGTTGGTCGTCAAGAAATTCCTGTCCCTTTGGTACAGGTCACCCCCAGTGGAAATACCACCTCCATAGAATGGGTTTGTGAACGACTTGTAACGCTCAGTGGCAAACTGTGCACCAAAACGGGTTTCAAAGGTCAATCCTTTTGCAATATCGATATCCAAGGAGAAGTTACCGTTGATTTCGTGTCTGTTTGTACCTACAAAATCATACAAAGCAGAAGCAATCGGGTTCAACTGGTCAGCATTTGGTCTTGATCTAAATCCAGAAGCTGTACCGTAATCGTACTGATAACCTCCAAATATTGGGTCTTCCACCAATTGATAGTTCTCATCCCTCAAGAATACCGGGAATATCGGTGCCATTTTGTCAGCAAACTCAAACAAATTTTCAGAACCAACGGTTTGACCATTGTTTTGGCTTTTGGAATATGCATATCCTGCATTCACTCCAACTTTCAACCATTTCTTAACTTGGGAATCGGCATTCAACCTGGCCGTATATCTTTGGTAGCCAGTATTAAGGGCGTAACCGTTATCGTTCAAGTACCCAATTGAAGTAAAGTATTTGCTTTTTTCGTCACCACCAGCCATTCTAAGGTTGGTTTCTGTCCTAATGGCTGCATCAAAAGCCAAATCGGCATATCTCTGAGGTGTGTATCTTCTTGTCACTCCCGGCCTAACGGTACTGGTTGCAGGGTCGATTAACTCACCTCCATCCGCAACGTTCCACATATTGTATCCTGGATGCACATAGTTCACGGAAAATAGATTATCGTTTGCGAAAGCAACAGGATCTTCTTCACCATCCAATGCAGCACCATTACGAATACCTTCCCAAACATAACCTATGTACTCTTCTGGAGATGTGATCACGTCATACCTTGGTATCAACTGCATGTTGAAACCAGACTTCACATCTACCTCAATGTAAGATTCATTGGCTGAACCTGATTTAGTGGTAATCAAAATAACACCATTGGCACCACGAGAACCATAAATTGCGGTTGCCGTGGCATCTTTTAATACTGTGGTAGTTTTGATATCAGCAGGGTTAATGGAGTTGATGCTTCCCGTAAAAGGAACACCATCGACAACATACAAAGGATCCCTGTTACCATTAACAGAACCATACCCTCTTACACGGATAGTGGAAGTAGTACCCGGCTGTCCGGATGTATTGATTACGGAAACACCCGCAACCTCACCAGCAAGCGCCTGAGACACATTGGAAAAAGATTTTACCTCCAAGGCTTCGGCCTCAACAACAGATGCCGTACCCGCAAAGGCCTGTTTTGTTGTGGTACCATAACCTACAACTACCACCTCTTCCAAGGCCTGTGCATCCTCTTCCATCTGCACATTGATAGTGGATGAAGCACCAACAGTTCTTTCAACGGTCGCCTGACCGATGTAACTGAAACGCAAAACCTGTCCTTCGGAAGCCGAGATGGTGTAATTTCCATCAAAATCTGTTTGTGTACCATTAGACGTTCCTACAACGACTATGGAAACACCAGGAAGTGGCAGACTGTTTTGGTCCGTCACGTTACCTGAAACTGTTTTCTCTTGTCCAAAAGAGAAAGACATGCATAACACCAAAAAAGGTGTTAGCATCCATGCTAACTTAGCTCTCATTTATTTCATTTTTTGAATTAGTCCGCTCAAAAATCAATATAAAAAGTTAATATTCAAAAAAATTAACAACCTTGCACTTCATATGTTACGACAACATTAATCAACATTTTTCATAATTTTAACATATTATATGCAAGCCAAGGCCTTGTTTACTGGGTATGTAGGATTTTTTTTAACTTTTTATTGGTAATTATGTTTTTCTGCAGAAACCATTTGTTAAATTTTCAAGAAGTATGTTAAAACCATGTTACCGTTCTTTCTTTGAAGCTGGAACCGATGAAGCTGGAAGAGGCTGTTTAGCCGGTCCCGTTACTGCAGCAGCGATTACATTGCCAAAAAACTTCAATAATGACATATTAAATGATTCCAAACAGCTTTCTGAAGTCAAACGGAACATGTTGAGACCAATTTTGGAAAAAGAAGCGGTTTCTTTCTCTGTTTGCCACGTATTCGAAGACGAGATCGATGAAATAAACATTTTAAACGCCTCTTTCTTGGCCATGCACCGCGCCATAGACAAATTGGAACCTTTGCCTTCATTTTTAATAGTGGATGGCAACCGTTTTAGACCCTACCCCAACATTGACCACGAATGCATAATTAAAGGAGATGGCAAATACATAAGCATCGCCGCTGCCTCTGTACTAGCAAAAACATACAGAGACGAGTATATGGCCAAAATCCATGAAGAATTCCCCATGTACAACTGGAAAAAGAACAAGGGATACCCGACCAAGGAACACAGGGAGGCTATCAAAAAATACGGCATTACCAAATATCACAGAAAAAGCTTTAGGCAACTGCCCGAACAATTGACACTGGATATTTAAAAATCCTAACTTTGTGACAAACTTCAAGAATGAGATCAAAGGCATTTTTTTGTTTGCTGCCCATATTTATCGCTTCCTGTACAAAAGAGGTAAAGACCAAAGATTCCCTTTTGGAACATTTGCCGCCCAACCCTTCGCTCGTTTTAAAGATTACCAACCTGACCAATTTTAAGAGCGAGCTCAAAAACAACTCCAACCTTAAAAGTATTGAGGGTTTTTCCAACATAAAAGAGATTGCCGATAAAATTCAGGGACTGGAACATCTTTCTACCGACAAAACCTGTGTGCTAGCACTTTACGAAGTAGGCAAGGACAACCACGACTATATTTTAGCCACCAAAAATGATTCCGGTATTTTTAATGTAGACAGCGTGTCCAACAAAACAGTGGAGACATTGACCTACGAAAAAACCAAAGTCACCAAATTTAATCTTGATGGCCTAGAAGTCTATAGTCTACGCAAAAACAATGACATCTTATTGAGTTCCTCCATGATGCTGATGGAAAACCTCATCAGAGTTAGTGAAAATACACCTGTGGACCCTACCCTGAAAAAACTTTATCAGGCAAGTTCGCTCGATAAGTCGGCCACCATATTTATCAACCCTAGTGGCAACACATCTTTGTTAGCACTAAAAGAGCAGGATAAAACCATGGACACTCCATTTTCTTCTTGGATTTCTTTGGATTTCACAGCAAATTCCGACAAAGTTAATTTGAGTGGCGTAGCCATGGCTCCCGATTCTACAAAAAATTTCATTAATTTATTCAAGGGCACATCTCCCTTGGCGAACAAAACACCTTCCTACGCACCATTAACAGCACAGGCCATACTATCCTATACTTTTGACGATTACCAAGTGTTCGCCAACAACCAAAACACCTATTTGGACAGAGCGAAGAAAACCGATTCCCTATTTAATACCATTGAAGAAGTTGGGATAATCTATTTGAACAACGAAAAGGTCGTCCTTTTAAAGTCTTATGGCACCGAAAGTTTGTATGATTATTTGGATAGTAAAAAAACGGCTTCTCAGGACTATCAGGGCAGTGAAATTATAGAGCTCGAAAATCCAAATATTGTTGAAGAAGGTTTTACGCCCTTGGTCAAAGATTTTCAATCCAATTTTTGCACGATCTTGGAGAACAGCTTTATTTTTTCGGAACAGAAAGAAGCACTACAGACCATTATCAGCAATCATAAAAGTGCTTCTTCTTTTGACGGTGACCAAGGTTTTAAAACAGCAAAGGCATCCTTGGCGAGCGAATCCAGCATGCTTTTTGTTTCCAATGCAGCGGGAATTGATTTTTTTGCCGAACAGGAGCTTTCCACAGAGGTATTCGAGGACGTTAAAGATAAGGATTTCAAGGAGCAGGTTTTTGCATCACAAATGGTAATGGACAATGGTTTTGGGCATTTCAATCTGTTGGTATCAAAAATTGAAAAGAACCAGGAAAGAAACACAGTGTCCCCCCTATTTACTTTGGAGTTGAACACCGATTTGGCCACAGACCCCCAGTTTGTAAAAAACCACAGGACCAAACAACAGGAAATTGTGGTACAGGACCAAAATAATGTCCTCTATCTCATCTCTACCGATGGAAAAGTACTTTGGACGAAACAGTTGGACGGCAGAATCCAAGGTGAGATAGAACAAGTTGACATTTACAAAAATGGAAAACTACAGCTCGCCTTCACCACAAACGACCAATTTTTGATTTTGGATCGCAATGGCGATGAAGTTCCTCCCTTTACTATTGATTTTGAAGGTGGCAACCTGAACCCATTGGCCGTTTTTGATTATGATGGCAGTCGAAATTACCGCTTTGTTGTCACCCAAGGCCAAAAAGTATACATGTACAACAATCAGGGCAAGATAGTTCGCGGATTTACCTTTACCGATGCTCCTAGCAATATTTTGGATGCTCCCAAACATTTTAGGGTAGGCAACAAGGATTACTTGGTATTTAAACAGGACAACAGTACCCTCAGAATTTTACACCGGGTGGGAAGCGACCGGATCAAGGTACCTGAAAAGATAGATTTTTCCAGCAATGAAGTATTCCTGTATAAAAACAAGTTCTCGGTAACCAACAAAACTGGTGTGCTGCATCAAATTGATACGAACGGAAAATTGACAGCTACCAATTTTAACCTAAATCCCGATCACGGGTTTTATGCCACAAGCAATACCTTGGTTTTTATGGATGACAATATTCTCAGTATTAAAGGAAAGAAAGTAGAATTGGAACTGGGCGTATACTCCAAACCTAAAATCTTTTACATCTACGATAAAATATATGTAGGGGTTACCGATATACAGAACCATCAGATCTATTTGTACGATAGCCAAGCGAAACCCATCCCAAATTTCCCCGTATTTGGCAGCTCGTTGATCGACCTTACCGATATGGACAATGACAGAAGACTGGAATTGGTGGCCAAAGATCAGGAAAACTCCCTGATCGTATACAAAATAAACTAGTTTGCTTTGTTATTGCAACCTGTACAATAATTGTTACGAAACATACATTTTTAGTCTGAAAGAGGGTTTTATTTGAGTAGTTTGGACAGTATTGCTTTATCAACAAACTAAAAAACACTTTTAAATGAAAACCTCAAACAAACTATTCTACTGTTTGTCCTTTGCCCTATTGCTGGGCACCAGCGGAGAGGCTCAGTTCTTTAAAAAATTGGCCAAAAAAGCGGAAAAGGCGGCTGAACGCACAGTTGAAAGAAGAGTAGAAAGGGAAACCTCTAAAAAAACCGACCAAGCACTCGACAGTATCTTGGAGCCGGGTTCTGGAGGGCAACAAGCTCCGGGAGCCCCTTCGGAAAATGGAAACCCAACGGGTACCAATACCGAAAACAGTACCTCAACCCGTCCAGTAGCGGGCAGTCCAAAAACTATTGAAGTCTACAGTAAATTTGATTTTGTACCGGGTGACAAGCCTTTGTTCTTTGATGACTTCAACGATGAGTTTATCGGTGATTTTCCCTCCAAATGGAATACCAACGGTTCCGGGGAAGTGGTCACCATTGGCTCAATACCTGGCAAATGGTATTCCGTGGCCAGTAGAAGTATTACCGTGCCCAATTTGGGCACCACCCTTCCCGAGGATTTTACTATGGAGTTTGACCTTAAAGTGGTCAACTTAAGCAGAAATACGGGTTCTGGTGCCAAATTGGGCATCTATTTTTCCGAAACCTCGGGACTTACCACTAACGAAAACAATGTATTGGCCAACCTAAACTTTTGCCAATACATAGCGATCGGAGTAAGAGTGGACAACAATTTTAAGGGAGATCCAGTTCCCATACAGAACACTTTACAACAAGACTTACGAGAGGTTTACAAAGATGTGGTCCATGTGTCCATAGCCGTAAACAAGAATAGATACCGTCTTTGGCTAAACGAGATAAAGGTTGCCGATCTTCCCCAATTCATCGTAAAACCAGAATTGATCAACTATGTAAAGTTTTATGTGAACGGTATCGACAAACAAAAGAGACAGGAACAAGTATTGATCAGCAACCTGAAAATTGCAGAAGGTGGGGTTGATTTACGCAGAAAACTCATGGCCGAAGGAAAAATCTCCACCAACGGCATACGTTTCAACTCCGGCTCGGCGGATATTTTACCACAATCCATGGGTATAATCCGCCAAATCTCCCAAGTGTTAAATCAAGATTCCGCTATGAGCCTCAACATTGTGGGACATACCGATTCCGATGGTTCGGACGAAAGCAACATGAAACTCTCCAAAGACAGGGCCGAGGCCGTTAAAAAAGCGCTGGTATCCGTTTATGGGATTTCCGAGAACCGATTGAACTCCGAAGGAAAAGGAGAAGCGGAACCTGTTGCCGACAATGGCACCTCACAAGGCAAAGCACAAAACCGACGAGTTGAATTCATTAAACTTTAATAAAACATGAAACGGTATTTTCTATTACTAGTACTTGCCGCATTAGCAGCACCCATATCACAGGCACAATCCACTTGCAGCACATACTATCCGCTGGTTGATGGGGCCAACCTTCAATACACCAATTATAACAAAAAGGGGAAAGAGGATGGACAAATCAACTACACAGTCACCAATGTGGAAAGCAGTGGCGACAATGTAAGCGCCACCATGATGATGGAAATGGTGGACAGAAAAGGGAACACCTATACTTCGGATTATGAGATTGCTTGCGACGGAGATGTGGTGAAAATTGATTTTAAATCTTTGATGAACGACCAAATGCTCAGCCAAATGGGCGATGTTGAAATGGATATGTCGGGCACCGATGTGGAATTGCCCAACAATCTTTCCGTGGGACAAGAGTTGCCCGATGCCAATATGGAGCTTAAAATGAAAATGGGCGGAGCAATCAACATGAACACCAATGTAGAGACCATCAACCGCAAAGTGGAAAAGCAAGAAAGCGTGACCACTCCGGCCGGTACTTTTGACTGCTATGTAATCTATAGCGAAACCAAGACCAAAATGATGATGGCCAACCAAACCTTTCCTTCCCGCACATGGTTTGCTAAAGGGGTTGGCATGGTAAAACAAGAATCGTACAACAAAAAAGGAAAGTTAACAGGCAGCATGGTATTGACCCAGTACAGTAAATAGGTCATTGCTTTATAAAAAAACCGAGGTGCGAGCCTCGGTTTTAATATTAAATCAATTCTTATTTTTATCGGGTAAAGGCGAAATCATAATGTGGGCCCTGTGCGTTCCGGGGTTCATGATCCAAGGATGATTTGGGCCCACGGGTTTTTCAGGTAGTCCCGTGGATTCGGCGGTAGCAAATGGCAAATAGACCACATAACGGTATTGCGCTCCTTCAACCTCATTTGTTTTGGAGTTGTACAAATCACTTTCTCCATAATAAATATGAAGGGTGGACCCCGGTTTTCCCATATCCAGTTTGCCCGATTTTGCTTCTTCCTCTCTAATATCAAAGATTTCGGGTCCTGTTTTTCCCTCAGCTCGTAATTCTCGGCCTCTTGCCATAAAAGGTTCAAGGCTTTTGTGATAGCAGGCTGCATTGAATCACGATTTTTTAGGGTCATCCGCAAGGACAATGAATTCGTTATCTCCTTCCCGAAGTGTTACAAAGTCACCGGCCATATTATACCCAATGATTGTGCACCCATCTCTGCTTGCCTCTGGTGCGGCCATTAATGATGCTGCGATCAAGGCTTCGTCAGAGTCAATTGGAACATAGTTGGTTTCAACTTGATCTGTGCTATTCTCAACGGTTTCCACAACAGCTGAGTCGTCTGCATCTTTTTTGTTTTCGCTGGTATTCTTGCAGGAAACCAGGACTCCTGCTATTGCAATGGTTATGAGAATTTGTTTCATGGTATATTGAATTTAGTTATCGGCGACATGACGGGAACCCCCTAAACTGAAATTTATTTCACGGTTTAAAACCCACCTGTGGCCAAAATGTGCACGTAGTAAGGTAAGAAATATTTGCAGAATCTCTTATTATTTATATAAGGTACGAGTCTAGAGGTTTGCGCTGACCACTGGGGCAACAATGTTGGCGGTCGTTATTTGTTTCTCCTATAATGCATTTGCACCAATCCTGTATCAAATGTTTTTACAGATAAAAATTCAAGTAGTTGTTCGGGTCGTCCGTTTTTGAATAATCGTGTACCATTGCCCAATAATACCGGAACAACTGAAATGATAAACTCATCGACCAAGTCATTTTTTAAGAGTTCATTTATTACTTCGGCACCACCGTCACAATAAATGTTTTTCCCTTTTACCGATTTTAGTTTGGCGACCAAATCGGTCAAGTTTCCATTGTAAAAAGTTGTCCTGCCCACGTTTGGTCTTTGGGTCCTGGTAATGACATATACATCCCTTTGCCCATTGTCGTAATGTGACGAACCGATTTCCTTGAGCACATAATCATACGTTTTTCTGCCAACAATCAACGTGTCTATTGTCCCCGTGAATTTTGCATATCCGTAGTCTTCCCCTTCCTTTTCAACAAGTTTCAAAAAACTGAGATCGTCATTGGGTTTTGCGATGTAGCCGTCCAAACTTACCGCGATGAAAAGTGAAATTTTTCGCATTTGAGTCAAATTTTTATGTCTTTGCAAAATTGTTTTGAATTAACCAATGACACTTTGTAAAAATGCGACAATTTACAGTTGCTATGGAGAAAGCCCAGTATTTTGTTTGATTTCATGGGCTAGATGCGAATGGTCATAATAGCCGCATTCAAAAGCAATATCAAGCAGACTCCTATCCTTACTTGAGTTTTTGATAATATTCAAAGTATTTTGAAAACGGACAATATTTGAATATTTCTTTGGCGAAAGCCCTATTTGTGCCTTAAAACTTCGTTCCAATTGTCTTACGGTCATACAATTCTTTTTGGAAAGCTCGTAAATACTCAATTGTCCGTTTGCCTTTTGTATATCTTCCAGTACTGATTGCAATTGGTTGTTTCCACTTTGTATTCTATCGGCAAAAAATCGGTTTAAGTAGCCAAAGGAACCTTCAAGAACCTTGTCCGTATTGAATGAATTTGATTTCTCAAACTCAATGGTGCTGTCGGTCAGTTCATGCTGTTGTGCATAATCATAAAAGTTAGAAAACGCCCCTGGCTTGAGGCAAACTCCTATCAAATGTGTCTGGCTGCTGATAAAACTATCTTTAAAAGAAGTCATTGTACCGACAATATAGGTTTTTCCGAATTCCATGGAAACGGATCCATTATCCGTCAAACAGGTTTCCCCCAAGTTTATTACCAAGCCTCCGCAACCATCTGGAAAATTTCGCTCCCATTGACTATCCAACTCACTTCCATTCAGTTCCCAAAAGGAGTGGATAAATGGTTCCAATTCTTTATGTGGTTTTTTTTCTGTGTACTTCATTTTTATTGGATACCGTTTCTCATTGAGAATCGACACTAAAGATATGGTCATTTTCAATTGAATGACGCTCATAGATCACCGAACCAAGCAATAAAGTCAAAAAGCGTGAGGACACAAAACCCTAAACCCCAGCCCCTTCCTTGACCATCTCCGCCTCAAAAAGATCAGTAAAATGCTTCAGCAATTTTACTTTTACTTCCTCCATATCCACTTCCTTCTGGCCCAGTTCCACGTTAAGAGAAGTAACTGCCTTATCCTTGATGCCACAGGGAATCATCATATCAAAATAACCAAGGTCGGTATTTACGTTTAGGGCAAAACCGTGCATGGTCACCCAACGGCTCGCGCGTACACCCATGGCACAAATTTTTCGGGCAAAGGGAGTGCCCACATCCAGCCAAACACCTGTTTCTCCTTCGGAGCGCTGTCCCTTTAGTCCATATTCGGTCAAGGTGAGAATAACCATTTCTTCCAAAAAACGAAGGTATTTGTGAATGTCCGTGAAGAAATTGTCCAAATCCAAAATAGGATAGCCAACCACTTGCCCCGGACCATGATAAGTAATGTCCCCGCCTCGGTTGATCTTATAAAATGTGGCCCCTTTGGCTTCCAAAACTTTTTCATCCACCAATAAATTGTTGATGTCGCCACTTTTCCCCAAAGTGTACACGTGCGGGTGTTCCACAAACAAAAAGTGGTTTGGGGTTTCAAGGCCTGTATCCTCCCGTCGGTTACGCACCTTGGTGTCCACAATGTCCTTGAACAGCGTTTCTTGGTAATCCCAAGTTTCCTTGTAATCCTTACATCCTAGATCTTGCAGGGCAACTTTCTTGTTCATGCCACAAAGATACAAAGCATTGTAATGGAAAACTATCGCTCCAGTTCCACCTCAAGATCCAAAACCGAGGGGTCTTTCATCAAATCCAAAAAGTTCACCTCGTAGATCAGCGTCTTTCCATCGGCGCTAAAGGTGGCCTCTTCCACTGTAGTGGATTTCACCTTTTTCGGAAAATGATATTTAAGTGTATAGGTAGAGCCCGACAGGAACATTTCGGCGCCTTGCAGACTGTCCAATTGCTGCTGAAACAGCTCTTGGTCCACAATTTTGGAGGTTCGGGTAAATGTATTTTTTTTGAATGAGTAATTCACCTCTGTTGCCTGATCGGCAGGCTTTATCTTTTCTTGCTGCGGATTGGTATTGCCCCCTATTGCACTAGCTTCTTGAAAGGTGCTGAAAGCATCGTTCATTTCGCTTACATCCTTAAAATCGCTGAAAAGGTCGAACATCATCACACTTTTCTCGGGGTCCATCACCATTCGCATGTTAAACGGTTCCAATTTTTTCAATTTGGCCTGTTCCTCTGGTGGCAGTTGGGCAATACTGTCTTTTTTATCTTTCAACAATTCTCTAAAGGAAATAATGGAATCTACTGGCTTTTCGTTGGTCTTGGCCATTTCTTCGCCAGCCATTTGCATAAGTTCGGACCCATCAAAATTGATGGACAACTTTCCCGAACCATCTTCTTTCAGATGGATTTCCTCCGTAAAATTGCATGAATAGGTCAGGGCAACCCCCATTGCCATCAACAAGATTTGGATTTTTTTCATAAGATATTTAGTTAGTGTTGTTTAAAATAACCAGGGCTCCTATTACACCCGGAACCCATCCACAAAGGGTTAAAAGTAATACAATAAGAATAGAGCCACAACCCTTTCCGATAACTGACAAAGGCGGAAACAATATGGCCAACAAAACTCTCCAGAAACTCATTTTTTTTGATTTTGATTGATGATACCTATAAGTAGTTAAAATAACATTTTTGTTACATAAAAACCACTATTTTTAGCCCGAATCGGATATCAAATGCGGTTTATTGTCCTTATCATATTAGTAATAAACTCATCTGCCCTTTTGGGGCAATACCGTTTTTCTGGAGAAGTTTCCAGGGAAAATACCGGTAATGCCATTTACTTGTCATTGGTAGAGGATTACCGTAAATCTTCCCGAGTGTACCTCGACCAAATCGTTCAAAAGACAAAAGTGGATTCCTTGGGCCATTTTTATTTTGAAGGAAATAATCTCAACGAACAAAACCGAATTTATCGCATTCATTTGGATGGTTGTTCGGACAACACGGGCACCAATCACTTTTTGGGTAAGTGCAACAACAGCAAAAATGTGCTTTTTATAGCCAACAATAAAGATACGCTCAAGTTCCCTACTTCTTTTGAAGATCAATCCCTCTGCACTATTTCTTCCAAAAACCCCAATTCGGGACTGTTATTGGAAATAGAAAACCTAAAAGATCAGATGGCCTACGATTTTGTGGACTACCCCAGCAAGACCAACAAAAAATTGAACTTGGTTAAATGGTTTAAAAACTTGCACAGCTTTGGACGGCAGATCAACGAACCTTTGGCCGAGCTTTACATTTATGATTTTATATCCGACAAAAGAAACGAAACCTTTAGGTTTTATCTGGAAGACCTTACGAACAATGATTATTACGAAAACTTGTCCGAAAGATTGACCAGCACCTACCCCGAGGCAGAATTCACGCAACAATACAGGGCCGAAATCACTACCGACAAAGAGTTGGCCAGTTTCAATCGTACAAAATCATCCAAATGGAACCGCACCATCATTGCCCTTTTGGCTGTTTCCGTTTTGGGCAATGTTATGTTTTTCCTAGGAAGAAAGAAAAAGGACAACACCTCCCAGCTACTTGAAAAGCTAACCCCACAGGAGCAAAAAATCACCAACCTGATGCTGGAAAACAAGACCAACAAAGAGATTGCTTCTGAACTTTTTGTAAGCGTCAGTACTATAAAAACACACATCAACAACCTGTACAAAAAGCTGGGTATTTCCTCCCGCGAAGAGATGGTTGTTCGCTTCAAAAAATAAATTTCAACCCCCGGTCTAGTCCCGATTTCCAACGCGTAAAAGTTCTCTCAACAATTGATTTTATTGAATTTGGCTACCTAACCATAAATCACATAAAATCATGAAACAAGTTTTACCCGCATTGCTTATGCTAGGCATCTTCTGTGTTTCGGCACAAGAATTCAACAAGGAAATCACCATCGAAAATGGATTGAAGTTTTTGGTGGGGCAAATCAATTTGGAAGGGTTGCAATCCCAACCATACAACAAATGGTTCCAAACACTATACTGTGGATGAAACCATGACAACTCTATCAAAAGAAAAATTGGCCGAATACCATATCAAACTCTTTGTGGGAACCTGGTGCGGCGAAAGTAAGCGGGAAAGCCCAAAATTCATCAAAATATTGGAAGCGGCAGATTTTCCCATGGAGCAACTGGAAATCATCGCCTTAGATTACCGAAAGGGTCACTACAAAACCAGTCCGACCGGAGAACAAAAGGGGTTGAACATTATAAAAGTGTCGACCATCATCTTTTTTAAAGATGGAAAAGAAGTCAACCGAATCGTGGAAAGTCCTTTGGAAACTTTGGAGGAAGACATTGTCCAAATAGTATTTAAAAAGGACTATGTGCCCAATTATGCATATTAAGTTTGACCAAGGCAAGGATTTAAAGCGCAAAAGTGTAATTTTGCGCTTTAAATTTTTTACAGACTATGCAACTATCGGAACAAGAGATCGTTCGAAGGGAAAAATTGACCAAACTCAGGGAAATGGGCATCGACCCATATCCCGCAGCATTATATCCTGTTGATGCCACTTCCAAGAGCATCAAGAATGATTTTGAAGAAGGAAGGAAAGTAGTAATTTCCGGTAGATTGATGTCACGCAGGATCCAAGGAAAAGCCTCTTTTGCTGAATTACAGGACAGCGAGGGCCGTATCCAAGTCTATTTTAACCGCGATGAAATCTGTCCGGATGACGACAAAACCTTGTACAATGATGTGTACAAAAAATTGTTGGACATCGGGGACATCATCGGTATAGAGGGAGAGCTTTTCACTACGCAAGTAGGGGAAAAAACCGTGATGGTGAAGAACTTCTCGCTTTTGAGCAAGAGTTTAAAACCATTGCCGCTACCAAAGGTAGATGATGAGGGAAAAGTGTACGATGCCTTCAACGACCCCGAATTGCGTTACCGTCAGCGGTACGTGGATTTGGTCGTGAACCCCCACGTAAAGGACACTTTCATCAAAAGAACAAAAATCACCAACAGCATACGGGAGTTTTACAACCAAAAAGGATATTTGGAAGTGGAGACCCCCATTTTGCAACCCATTCCAGGAGGGGCGGCGGCCCGTCCTTTTTTAACGCATCACAATGCATTGAACGTGCCCTTGTACCTGCGGATTGCCAACGAGCTTTATTTGAAGCGATTGATTGTGGGCGGATTCGATGGTGTTTATGAATTCTCAAAAGATTTCCGTAATGAAGGGATGGACCGCACCCACAATCCAGAGTTTACCGTAATGGAACTCTATGTGGCCTACAAAGACTACAACTGGATGATGGATACCACCGAAAAGCTGTTGGAGAAAGTAGCTATTGATGCTACCGGAAGCTCCAAAGTAAAAGTGGGCGATCACGAAATTGAATTTAAAGCCCCTTACCCAAGGGTTCCTATTTTGGAAGCCATTAAAATCCATACCGGTTACGATGTAGCTGGAATGGAAGAGGATGAACTTCGTGAAGTAGCCAAGAAATTGGATATTGAAGTGGATCAGACCATGGGTATAGGTAAATTGATCGATGAGATTTTTGGCGAAAAATGTGAGCACCACTACATTCAGCCCACCTTTATTATAGATTATCCGAAGGAAATGAGCCCGCTGACCAAAGAGCACCGTACCAATCCAAGGCTTACGGAGCGTTTTGAGTTGATGGTAAACGGAAAGGAATTGGCCAATGCCTACTCGGAGCTCAACGACCCCATTGATCAGCGCGAACGTTTTGAAGAACAACTCAAGCTCTCCGAAAAAGGAGATGATGAGGCCATGTTCATAGACCAAGATTTCTTGCGTGCTTTGGAATATGGTATGCCTCCTACTTCGGGCATTGGAATCGGTATTGACCGCTTGGTGATGTTGATGACCAACAACTCATCCATTCAAGAAGTATTGTTCTTCCCGCAAATGCGACCAGAGAAAAAACAGGTGGAGCTTACCGAAGAGGAAAAAACAATCATGGACATTCTTAAGCCACAAGGCGAAATGCCATTGGTCGACCTTAAAGCAAAAGCTGGTCTGAGCGGTAAAAAATGGGACAAGAGCACCAAAAGCCTTACAAAGCATGGACTTATCAAAGTAGAAAAGACGGAAGACGCCCTACTTGTGAAGTATACGGGTTAATCCGAGAAAGTTCCATCCCAATCATACGCAAACCCCTGAACCTTAGATCAAGTTCAGGGGTTTTCATTTTTTAAAAAACCCTGTCTTTCCATCGTTTTTCTCTTTTTTGAAGGAAATTTCCAGTAGCTACCCCCAATAATCTTACTAAAATCTACTTGTATGAAAAGAATGAAACTAACATTCCTTTTTGTGCTGTTGGTATCATTTATTGGCAGGGCACAAGAGGTAACCGGAACCGTTTAGGACGACCAAAATGTACCTTTGCCGGGAGCTTCGGTCCAAGTAAAGAGCACCACAACGGGAGCCGTCACCGATTTTGACGGCAATTACACCATTGAAGCAAGTACAAGTGACATTCCAGTGTTTTCGTACATCGGCTTCAAAGCCCAAGAAGCAACCGTAACTGGAAGTACCTTGGACATTACACTACAAGCAGGGCTCGAACTGGAGAATGTGGTAGTGGTTGGTTCCCGTTATGCCAACAGAACGGCAACGGACACCCCAGTTCCCGTAGATGTTTTGGATGTCACCGAATTGACACAATCCACTCCGCAGGTCACCGTTACTGAAATTCTGAACTATGCGGCGCCATCATTCAATTCCAATCCGCAATCCATTTCCGATGGTACCGATCACATTGCCCCAGCCTCATTGCGCGGACTTGGGCCCGATCAGGTTTTGGTTCTAATCAACGGTAAAAGAAGGCACAAAACAGGACCCGTAAACGTAAACGGGGCTTTTGGTCGTGGTAGCGTGGGCACCGACATGACCACTATTCCATCCAACTCCATTGCAAGAATAGAAATTTTACGTCATGGTGCTGCTGCCCAGTATGGCTCCGATGCCATTGCAGGGGTCATCAATATTGTGCTAAAAAACACCGTGAACGAATTGCAAGTGGATGTTAATACGGGAGCCAACTGTACCAGCGAACACGGCCCGGACAAAAATGTGGATGGAGAAAAGCTAAGCCTCTGATTGAATTATGGCCTATCCATTGGAAAAAACGGTGGATTCATCAATTTTACGGGGAATTTTAACCATAGAGGTTCAACCAACCGTATGCAAGAGTGGGAAGGTTCTATTTTTAATGGTCATAATTCAGTTGAAAGGGTTGCTGTTGCCGACAACTATGACACATCACTTCTTTTAGATGATGACCTAACGGATATTTTTCAATATGCAGGCACAGCTGGAATTGCTTCAAATGGTGATGAAACCAAAGAAGAGCTGCAAGGAATCTTGAGTGAAGATGTTACAGAATCTGAGTTACTGGCTAGAGGGTTACAGCGCAGCGACTTTAACCTGCAGGTAGGGCAATCCAAAGTGAGGGGCTCTCAGTTTTTCGCCAACCTTTCCATTCCATTGGACGAAAATCTGGAGCTCTACGGTTTTGTAGGGTTGAGCTTTAAAAATGGTAAGGTCGCTGGTTTTTATCGTTTGCCCAATCAATCCAGAACCTATTCCCCGGCCTATCCCAATGGTTTTTTACCAGAAATCAATTCCAACATCATGGACCAATCGGCCACCTTTGGTATTAAGGGAGTGTTGGGCGATTGGAACGTGGATTTCAGCAATTCCTATGGCAAAAATGAGTTTTTGTACTACGTTACCAACTCCAAAAATGCATCCATGGGCAACTCCATCCCGTTCGAAGCAGATTCAGGTGGGTTCAACTATAGCGAGAACACCACCAATTTTGATATGAACCGTTTTTATGAAGACACCATGGCAGGCTTGAACATTGCCTTTGGTGCCGAGCATCGCGTGGAAAACTACGGCATTGTCGCGGGTGAAGAAATTTCTTATACGCAGTACAATACTTTGGGCATTGAATCGCTCAAGGAAGAAACTTCCATTGGGGCCACAGCTTGTTTTACGGCAAGAGTTCCCAACGCCAACCTTAAATTTACTTTGGACGGATATCTTATCAATATTGATGATAGGGTCATCCTAACGGGCCAATTTGGTGATAATGGCAATGTAGAACTGGCCAATTTGTTTCAACAGGCCAACGCCACCCAGGCAGCTTTCTTTACAAACTCGTTGGATACCCAAACAATGGGGCTGGATTTTGTGATTGACCACAAAGCAAACATTTCGGATGGGGTTTCCTTGACCAATACGTTGGCCTTTACGTTTTCTGAAACAAGTGTGGAAAAGGTTGAAGTTCCTAAAGCCATTGCCGATGCGGGCTTGAGCGATACCTATTTTGACCCTACCAGTAGAATTCATTTGGAATCTGCCGTGCCAACTACCAAAGGAAAACTTTCGCACAACATAAAAGTGGGCGACAACTGGAATTTCTTTTTGAGGAACGGCTACTTTGGCGAAGTAAGGGAAGCCACCAACGAAAATGACCCTTCCATTGATTATACGTTTGGCGCTAAAGTAATCACTGACCTTTCCATAGGTTACAATATTTCAAACAGCACAAGGTTCACTTTGGGAACAAACAACCTGCTAGATGTGTATCCCGACAAGAACGACCCTGCCTTTAGATCGGACAGACGGTTTATCTACTCCAGAAGGTCCGTTCTATTTGGAACCAACGGAGGTTATGTTTTTGGAAGGTTGACCTTCAAGATAAAATAGGGACAGTCTTTAATTTAACTGTCTTGAAGTAGAGGTGACCAAAAAACAATGAAGCTTGAATTTTGTCAGGTTGAACGCAGTCGAAACCTTTTGATTATCAGTAGTAGTCAATAAATTCTCGACTGCGCTCGAATTGACAGAGAGCAACTTTTTTTTGCTTCTTTAATATTTTTATCTTTTAACAAAAAATCCTAGCTTAGAACCCCAATGGAACTAAGCAAAAAAATTGGGCTGGTCCTAGGACCGGTTGCTTTTCTTATTTTAAACTTTCTGCCTTTTGAGCTTGTATCGGAAAAAGGCGACCCTGTAATTTCTGTAGCTGCCTGGATGCTGATTTGGTGGATTACCGAAGCGGTCTCCATTTCCGTGACCGCGCTGCTTCCTTTACTTCTTTTGCCTATTTTAAAGGTGTTGTCCATTGCAGAGGTAGGAGCCAATTATGGCAGCCCCATTGTATTCCTCTTTTTTGGAGGGTTTGTAATGGCGTTGGCACTGGAAAAAGTCAATCTTCATAAGCGAATAGCCCTAAATATTATCAGATTGACCGGTACAACCCCCAACAAGGTAATTTTAGGTTTCATGATTGCAACGGCCACCTTGAGCATGTGGATCAGCAATACGGCCAGTACCGTGGTGATGCTCCCTATTGCAATTTCTGTTATTAATTTATTGATCAGTGATGCCGATGGTTTTACAAAAAACGATCAAAATTTTGCCCTGAGTGTCATGCTGGGAATCGCCTTTTCCGCAAATGCAGGAGGAATCGCCACAGTAATCGGTACGCCGCCAAACTCTGTATTGATAGGACTGTTGGAGAATGAATACAACACAGAGATTTCATTTTTAAAGTGGATGACGATAGGTTTGCCGTTTTCCATCATCATGGTCGGGATTTGTTATTTGGTACTGGTAAAATGGATGTTCCCCAACCGTGACCTAAAATTCAATGCTTCCAAGGAAGTAATACATGCTGAACTGAAAAAACTCGGCCCGACTTCCGGTAAGGAAAAAATGGTGCTGGTTATTTTTGGCATAACGGTCTTTCTATGGATTTTTAGAACCCTAATCAATGGCATTCTTCCCCAATTGGGACTTACCGACACCATGATCAGTATTTTTGCGGCCATTGCACTTTTCGCCATACCCTACAACATCAAAAAAGGTGATTTTATCATTGTATGGAAAGATACTTCCAGACTGGCATGGGGCATATTGATTTTGTTCGGTGGGGGACTGGCCCTGGCCCAAGGCATGTCCGCTAGTGGTATTGTGGATTTGGTTGCCAATGGCATTGCTCAAAGCGAAATAAGTATTTTGTTCACCGCTGCCCTTTTGATTTTTCTAATGTTGTTTATGACCGAGTTGATGAGCAACGTAGCCTTGGTGGCCGTTCTGGCTCCTGTGGTAGCGGGTATAGCCATTGGTCTGGATATTCCTATGTTGCACTTATTGATTCCTGTGACCATTGCCAGTAGCTGTGCTTTTATGCTTCCCATGGCCACACCGCCCAACGCCATTGTTTTTGCAAGTGGCTATGTAAAAATCCCGCAGATGGTACGTGTTGGTGTAATGCTCAACCTGATTGCAGTGGTCTTGCTTATTTTGGTGTTCCAGTTTGTGATTCCGCTATTGTTCTAAACTAAAAAATGCCCCTCCGGGCGGAGGGGCATTTTCACAAACTAACTAACTCAAAAAAATGTAAGAAACTAACTTAATCAACGCTACCCACTTTTGCACAAGTGGAACGTAACTCTTTGCTAGGTATAAAGTTACAACCCTTTTTTGTGAATTTTATTGTAATTAGTTTTTTGTTAACGCAACAGTTAAACCTCGTTTATGATTCTTTGTTGTGCGTTTATCCAAAAAGGATGCAATAATTTTAGTAAAACCCACAAAAGGCTGAATAATCTGCATCCTAAAAATCGTTTTACTAAAAATAATTCCGTCTAAAAAGATGATGTTATTTTTTTGTTAACCAGACATTTATAAGTTTTCATTAACAAGAATATGCTACCAAACAAAAAACCCCTCGTTCGAGGGGTTTTTATAGCTAACTCAAATAATTCGTAAAATGATGAACATTTTACTGTATTGACCCTGAGTATGGATCAAAATCTTCTGGGAGATACTTAGAGGTATCGAAACCCAAATCTATTTCTTCGTCTTCCATGTAGTTAACGGAAGTGACTGCAATTACATCGGTGTAAGGATCAAAACCTTGTGGCAAAAGATATTTGCTGTTTACGCCCAGTACAAGCTCCGTTTCTTCCTCTACATAAGGAATTGACTTTAAATCCACATATACTTCATAAGGAGAAAAACCTTCGGGCAAGTAATCTTTGGTATCAAAACCTAAATCCATGTCCTCTTCCTCCATGTAATTGATAGCATGTACATCCACCACATCTGTATAGGGATCAAAATTTTCCGGCAAGTACTTTTGGGTATCAAAACCTAGCGCGGGTTCAACTTTGTTCTCGAAGTATATGATGGAATTCAAATCAAAATAGTTTTTGTGAGGGTCGAAGCCCTCAGGAAGATAATCTGCGGTATCAAAACCCAGGTCAACCTCTGGCTCTTCCTCTAAATAAACTATTTCGTCCAAATTCAATTCATACAAGGCATAACCTGCCATCTCTGAAGTTGAATCGTTTAACTCAGCACTAATGTTCAATGTGGTTAAACCGGTTTCTAAACTACCTGAAGTCTCGGATTGCACCTCGACAACCTTGGTATTTTGCTGATCGTTGGCTATGGCGGTACTACTTAATAATACACTACCATAAATTAATAATAACTTGTTCATTTTTTGATTGAATTTTATGATTGATGTTATGCCTATAAGACTGTCCTAGTTGCAAAATGTTACAGTATTTAGGAATTTTTCACAAAAATTAAACACCCCTTGAGCCCCGCAATACGGGGCAATACAGCTCAAACCATCAGTAAAAGGAAGGACTCCCAAAGGTTGGGGCATTCCGTTAAAAAAACGACCGTTAATATTTATTTAACAGTTAGTTCTCACGAATTTTAGGTTCTTTGAATCTTCTTAGTTATTCAAACAAACCTATAATGATCAAAAATTTACTACCTCGACTAATTTTAGTTGTTATTCTTCTGGGAACCCTCCAAACCACGGAGGCCCAACTTTTCAAAAAGAAAAAGAAGGACACCGAGCAAAAAAAGGACGACAAGTCCAAATCGGACGATATTAAACCTTATGACAAGGTAATTACCAAAGGTGCAAAAACGGATAAAGGCCTTTTTAGCGTACACACCGTAGATGACAAACATTATTACGAAATCCCCGATTCCTTGTTCAATCGTGAAATGCTCATGGTGAGCCGAATCTCCAAAACGGCCACAGGAATTGGTTTTGGTGGGGGAAAAATCAACACACAAGTGCTGCGTTGGCAAAAAAAGGACAAAAAAGTATTGGTGCGTGTAGCTTCTTACGAAAATGTGGCTGCGGATTCATTGCCTGTCCACGAAGCGGTGGTCAACTCCAACTTTGAGCCCGTGCTCTTTTCTTTTGACATCAAGGCCATCAACAAAAAAGATTCCTTGAACCCTGCAACGGTAATAGAAATAGACCCTTTGTTCACCAAGGACGTAAAAGCCCTTGGTTTTCCCGATGGTTACAGAAAAAGATTTAAAGTTACCCGTATGGATGGGGACCGAAGCTATATCGAATCCATCAAAAGTTATCCCTTGAACATTGAGGCACGCCATGTAAAAACATATTTGTCCAGCGACCCGCCGAGCAATTCCAGCTTGGGTTCCATTTCTTTGGAAATCAACAATTCCATGATCCTATTGCCCAAAGAACCCATGAAGCGTCGTTATTTTGATCAACGTGTTGGTTGGTTCGCCAGAGGGCAGGTAGATTACGGACTGGATGCCCAAGAAAGCAAAACCGTGACCTACTTGGATCGTTGGAGACTTGAGGTCAAAGATGAGGACATTGAAAAATTCAAGGCCGGCGAATTGGTAGAACCCAAAAAACCCATTGTTTATTATGTGGACCGTGCAACTCCCAAAGAATGGGTGCCCTATATAAAACAAGGAATTGAGGATTGGCAAGTTGCATTTGAGGAAGCAGGCTTTAAAAACGCCATTATCGCAAAGGACCCGCCTTCTCCAGAGGAAGACCCGGAATGGTCCCCAGAGGATGTTAGATATTCGGTGGTACGTTATTTGGCCTCCCCTATCCCAAATGCCAACGGTCCGCACGTGAGCGATCCAAGGAGCGGTGAAATTTTGGAATCCGACATTAACTGGTACCACAATGTAATGAGCTTGCTTCGCGGTTGGTATTTTGTACAGACTGCCGCCATTAATCCCGATGCACAAAAAACACAGTTCGAAGAGGATATTATGGGCCGCTTGATACGCTTTGTATCATCCCACGAAGTGGGGCACACTCTTGGATTGCCACACAACATGGGAAGTAGTGTAGCTTATCCCGTAGATTCTTTGCGTTCGGCCAGTTTCACCCAAAAATATGGTACGGCTCCATCCATTATGGACTATGCCCGTTTTAACTATGTGGCACAACCTGGTGACAAAGGTGTAGCTTTAATGCCAAACATCGGCATTTACGATAAATATGCCATCAAATGGGGATACAAACCTATTTTGGACAAAACCGCAAAGGAAGAAAAACCCATTTTAAACGATTGGATCTTGGAACATGCCGGAGATCCCATGTACCGTTTTGGTCACCAACAAGTGGGCGACATTCACGATCCAAGCTCCCAAACCGAGGATTTAGGGGACGATGCCATTAAAGCTAGTTTGTACGGCATTGAAAACCTAAAGCGTATTGTTCCCAAATTAATCGATTGGACTACCGAGGACGGTGAAAACTATGATGACCTGGAAACCATGTACGGACATGTGGTCGCACAGTTCCAAAGATACATGGGGCACGTTTCCAACAACATTGGAGGTGTTTACGAGTATCACAAAACCGCGGATCAAGAAGGTGCCGTTTATACCCATGTGAGCAAAGAACATCAAAAAAATTGTATGGCCTTTATGCAGGAACAGTTGTTCGAGACTCCTGAGTGGTTGATTGACCAGGATATTTTCAACAAAATTCAATATTCGGGGTCTGTGGAGCGTATCCGTTCCATGCAAGAACGCTACTTGAACACCATGCTGCAATTGGGCAAATTGGCACGAATTATAGAAAATGAGACCTTGAACGGTGATGATGCGTATGGTTTAGTAGAAATGATGCGCGACCTCCGCAGGGGCATCTGGTCCGAGACCCGAAGTGGCAAAACAATAGATACTTATAGAAGAAACCTTCAAAAAGCACATATTGATCGTTTGGAATATTTGATGACAGCGGATGATCAAGATAAATTGCCTGATTTTGGCGGTTATAGAAAATCCACGCCCATCAATACAAGCCAATCCGATATTCGTTCGGTGGCACGTGCCGAGCTCAATAATCTTAAAAGAGACATTAGGGGCGGCCTTGCCCGGATTCCCGATACCATGAGCCGATACCATTTGCAAGATGCCCTGGAACGTATAAACCTTATATTGGAGCCTACTAGATAAATACTTTTTTAGATAAGTACAAATTGTAAAGGTGTAGCTGATTCGTTTATCGGCTACACCTTGTTTTTTTTCCCATACACATCCAAACATGGTCGTTTCACAACAAATCGCTGAGATTCCCATTCGGTTTGATTACTTTAGTAATTCCAAATCTCACATCATGAACTACAAAACAAAAAGCTTAATCTACTTTTCCTGTTTCGTGGCAGCAGCTACCTTATATTATGTAATGGATCAGCGCGACGATTTCCAAGATCAACTCAATTCAAAAACTTACGTCGAGACCCATTTCGAGGATGCCGACGATTATACTGATGAGTCTATAGAAGACGATTTGGAAGAAGAAAACAAATAACTTCCCCCTATTTATTAATCAACCACCACGGGGCAAGCCCACGAGGTATTCAAACGAAAAAAGATTAATTCATTTCGACTTAGAACGTCGGGGAATAAAACCCTCAATGAGAGATTAAAGGCTTCACGAACTACGTTGTCATGACCAAAACTTTGGACACGGTTTTGTCCAAAGAATAAATCATTAAAGCTCGAACATAAAAAGTTATTGGCTATCCCTAACTAAGCGCTGAATAAAGTAGCCCCATCACAAACAGAACACACCGCCTTAACATTGAATTTTACCAAGGCACCACAAAACATGCTGCATGAGGTTGATTTGGAAAAAGACCCTATATCAGAATAAAGAGGTAGAACAAAGAAAAACGTACACCTTGAGTCGGTAAAACGACAACACCAGAAAAAAAAGATTGTACCGTAGAAGTACCAATAACTAGACTTGAAAAAATCTTACAATCGCAAAAAGGCTATGCACCACGGCAATAAAAAAATGCAGGAGAGAGGGAGAAGAGGATAGTGTTTTTTGTTGATTTAAGAAGCCGCATCCGCCATGGTTGCGGTTTCTTTTTTATCCGCATTTTTACAGATATATTTGATTATCTGCTATTAAACAGATATATTTGATTATCTGTCAATTAACAGATATTTTAAATTATCTGTTGAAGAGAAGATATTTTGTTTCAAAAAAAAGAAAAATGGTTGCCATTCTTACAGGGGATATCAAAAATTCAACAGAATACAAAACAGCCAAATGGCTGCCCGTGCTAAAACAGGCCCTGGGCCATTATGGCAAAGAGCCCACGGAATGGGAAATATACAGGGGAGACAGTTTTCAGCTGCAGATGGCACCGGAACGGGCATTGGAGGCATCGGTGTACATAAAGGCATGCATTAAGCAAACACGCGGATTGGACGTTCGCATCGCAATTGGTCTGGGAGAAAAAACGTATGATGCAGGAAAAATAACGGAGTCCAATGGCGGTGCTTTTGTACATTCAGGTAAATGTTTCGAAAACCTCAAAAAACTAAACTTGGCCATAAAAACACCCAATAAAGTATTCGACGAACACATCAATCTGCTCCTAGAACTGGCTCTTTTGACCATGGACAATTGGACCCCGGCCATCTCAAAAACGGTAAAAACTGCCATGGAAAACCCTAATTTGAATCAAAAAGAACTGGCATCAATACTCAACAAGTCTCAAGGGAACATTAGTGAAGAGCTGAACAAAGCAGGATTTGATGAAGTCCAAAAAATGATTCATTTTTACAAAACCCAACTCGCACAACTATGACGATTTTAGCCCTAAAATTGATACTCGCCCACTTTTTGGGAGATTTTGTCCTCCAACCTGCACATTGGGTAGCGCATAAATTAGCTAAGAAGGGTAAATCCAAATATCTATACTTTCATATTGGAGTACACGTATTGGTGTTGTTGATCATATTGCAATTTCAACATGTGGGCGCCATCCTTTTTATTGTTGCGACCCACTATTTAATAGACTTGGGAAAACTACACCTTAGCAACCCAAAAAACTACCGTTGGCTCTTTGTGGCAGACCAAGTACTGCACCTTTTGGTGCTGGGGGGAGTGTTGTACTGGATATCTCCCTTTTCGTTGGATGTAACCGCATTTTTTACTGAAAGTTCACTTTTATTGATTACGTTTTTGGTCTTTGTCACTTATGTATCCGGTATTGTTATGCGGATGTTGTTGGCCCCTTATATTGATGAAGTTGCCAAGGACGACGAATCAGGAGGAGGTGGCTCCCTTAAAAATGCCGGGGCCTACATTGGTATGCTGGAACGACTCTTTGTATTTGGTTTTATTTTAATGCAGCAATGGGCCGCAATGGGCCTATTGATCACGGCAAAATCCGTGTTTCGCTTTGGCGACCTTAATAAGGGAAAAAACCGAAAGTTAACGGAATACGTCCTTATCGGCACCCTTCTAAGTTTTGGCCTGGCCATACTTTCGGGCATGTGTTATCTATACATAAAGGGGGAACTTTAACTACCATTATATCTTCTTTTACGACACGAAAAAAATGGATTGGGTTAAGCCCTATCATCATAAATATTGTATTTTATAATCCATTGTGCATTATGATTGAAATTCGTCATTTCGAGTTGATTTCACGATAGCATGAGTAAAATTTGTATCGAGAAAAAGAATTTTTATCTAAAAAAGTTCTCGATATGATTTTTCGTTTCTCAAAATTACTCGAACTGACGCCTAGAACTAAGTTTTATGTTCAAAATGCACAATGGGTTTTTATAGTAAAAGGTATTTAAATGAAGGACGATATGGGAGTAATATCAACAAACAAACGGGAAATAAAGCTTTTTTACAATGCAGAGACCAGTGTGGGCATGCAAACCTTGGCTTATTTAAAAGCTTCCGAGAAAAAAATATTGGATGTGGACTTGTCGAAGACCAAAATAACGGGCACCCAATGGACAGAACTCGCCAAGTGCTTGGACAAGCCCATTAAGAAACTTATCAATATCGAACATCCTGATTTTATGAAGGAATACGGTAAAACACACGACCTCCAAGGCGATGAGGATTGGCTCAAAGTTTTGGTAAACAACCCCAAGGTGGTAACCCAACCTATACTGGTGAATGGAGATAACGTCATTCAAATAGACACCCCTTCAAAAGTTATGTCCTTCTTGAAAGAAGAAGAAAAAGACTAACCCTCTACTCCTAAACGTACATATTTAAACACACCATTAAAAGAGCTATGCCGCAATCAAAAGTTTCACGCTATGTAAAAATTGCGGTCGGAATCATTTTACTATTGATTTTGGCAGGAGTGGCAGCTCAACTATTTTTCACCAACAAAATAAAAACGGTACTAAACGATAACGTGCCCGAAGAACTCAACCTCAGCTATGCAAATTTGAGCACCAACGTACTTTTGGGCAAAATTAGTTTAACCGATGTGTCCGCCAATTCTCCGCAAAAAGGCTTCGATTTTAAAGCAAAATCCGTTATGGTTTCAGGTTTGCACTACCTGACCTTGCTTCAAAATGGCGATATTACCATTGCCAACCTTACTGTGGAATCGCCCAATATCACCTATCATCAAAGGGAAAAGGACAGCACATCAAAAGGGAAAGAAAAAATTCCATCCAAAAACATCACTATTAAAAACTTTAGCGTTCAAAATGGAACTTTAAGGATGCTGAGCCAAACATCGGATAGCTTGGCTACGCTACAAGGTATTGAATTTACCCTTTCCGATATCACCTTTAACCAAGGGACATCTACACAAAACATTCCCTTCACCTATGGTGAATATCAGCTCAATACCCAAAAGGGACACTACGATTTGAGACCGTTGGAATTTATCGAGTTTCAACAAATGCAATTAAACCCAAATGATGGGCAGTTTCAACAAGTGGTATTGCGCAGTAAGTATAGCAAAGCGGAACTTTCCAAAAGACTTGCCCTCGAACACGATCATTACGACCTCACCATTGACAACCTAATCTTAAAAGATTGGGATTTTGGCATGGAAAATGAACTCCTCTATTTCCACTTGGGCCAAATGCAAGTGCAGGAACCGGTTTTTCATGTGTACCGCGATAAATTATTGCCGGATGATACCACACACAAAAAATTGTATAATCAAGCACTGCGCGACCTTAAGTTGGACCTTCAGGTGGAAAGTATCCAAATTTCGAAAGGACTCATCACCTACAAAGAACGTTTGGAAGCCGATATAAATTCCAAAAACCTGAGCTTTACGGATATTGAGGCCACTATATACAACTTGCACACCAAAGGTGAGGGCGATGTAACGGTTGATCTCAATGCCAAACTCATGGGCAACGGCCCCTTTACCTTGGATTGGTCCTTTGACCCCCGGAACAAGGCCAATAATTTTTTGGTGCAGGGTTCGCTCTCCAATTTTCAGTCAGAAAGTATCAGTCCTTTTTTAAAGAGCAACCTTAATGCGGAGGTAAAGGGCTCCATACAACAAATGTTTTTTGCCATTAGCGGGAACGAGCTGGATTCGCAGGGCGATATGAAGATGAAATACGATGATTTTGAGTTTACCGTGCTAAAAAAAGACGGTTTAGGTGTCAATAAAATACTGACCGCCGTAGTGAACCTGTTTACCAAAAATGGCGAGAAAACAGATGAGGACGGCTTCCGCCACGGAAATTTTAAGGTGGAGCGCAAGCAGGACAAGTCCTTTTTTAATTATTTATGGATCAACCTAAAAGAAGGCTTGGTGGATACCATGACGGGACGTGGTAAAAAGCGGGATTGAGTTTGGTGTTTGGTGTTTGGTGTTTGGTGTTTGGAAAACAAGCCAAATTTTAACAGAGCATAGGTCATTTTCAACGACACTATCCCAATAATATGATAAAGGTAGAATTATAAAAATAATGGGGGATGACGGTACTGATGACTTCAACATCAAAGAATATACCTATTACCAAAAGGGGAACCCGTACCAAGGCGATTGGTGATATACTGGACGAAGAGAAACTGGAAGACCTGTATTACAGTTATGGAACGGAGCATCATGATACTTTTTTTAGGGCAAGCAAATTGAGGGACAAAACAGTGATCGGGCTTATGGTCTTCCAAGGTGTCACCGTTATGGAACTGCACCATATGCAGGAAGAGCACCTACAGTTGAAAAAGGGCAAAGTGGATGTTCCCAGTACCCGAAGGAGCAATGCACGTACCTTGAAGTTACAGCCCTGCCAGATGATGGAACTTTTACAGTACATGCAGGAAGCCCGTCCCTACCTATCGGAAAGGGACAAGGGCGGCAATCCGGAGAAACTGTTCTTTGGCAGCATTGACCAGATGCACAGCATTGCCAGCAGGATATTGAAGGCCATGAAAGGGAACAACCAAAAAGTAAAGGGGTGTTCGTCACTTCGGACAAGTATCATCATCAACTGGTTAAAGGTTCACAGTCTCAGAAAAGTACAGCACATGGCGGGACACCGTCACATAAGCTCAACGGAAAAATATGTTCAGGACGACTTGGAAAACCTGCACGATATTGTGGAGAACTTCCATCCGATAAGTTGAGCAACAATAGTTTAAGAAAACAGCAATAAAATATAAATTATCTTTGTTATGAACATAAACCCGAACGTGATGGATATCGAAGCGACAAAACTGGAACTGATGCACCTGCTCCTACAGACGCAGAAAGAAGGCCTGTTGGCCAAGGTGAAAAAAGTGTTCGAGGACGAGGGCACCGACTGGTGGGACGATATGGACGAGGAGGAAAAAAAGGAAATCGAGACAGGTCTCGCCCAAGCCGACAAAGGGGAGCTCACACCGCACAACAAAGTGATGAAACGCTTCGATAAATGGCGTTAGAAATAGTATGGACACCACAGGCCGAAAAAGGGCTTGACAACGTTCTCGAATATCTTCAGGAAGAATGGTCGACCAAGGAAATACTTGCCTTGGAAAAAAGAGTGCTCGACCTGATGGAACGTATCTCTAAATATCCCAAGATCTGCCCGTCTACGGGGAAATACCCGAACGTCCGCAAGGGACTTGTGGACAAGAACAATTATATCGTCTACCGCATACGCCCAAGGAAAAGAACCATCGAGATCATCAACTTCAGGGGAACGAAACAAAAACCGTTGCCATAGAACTCCCCCAGGGCAAAGAACCCCCGCCGTTCGTACCTCACGGCTTGCACGGTCTTCCTTGCCCCTCCGCTTGCCACCGCACCGCCCAAGCTATGTTTACATAACGTTGCATTATGCCTCCAAAAATGGCGCATAATAACGCTATGTAAAATAGCCGTCACCCCAACGCTAAAACGATGGACATACTTCCTTATATTTGGGATAAAGTATCAGTAAATCAATTAGTTCAAGTTATGCCTGAAAATATACTGGTTGCGTTAATCTCATTTGGTCTAGGTTCCATCGCCACGCTATTCATCAAATATGTTTTAGATAAAAAACGCGAGAAATCTGCATCGGAATTTGAGCACAAGATTCGTCGATACAAATCTGCAATGATTTTTATGAACGTTTATCTAAAACCTGATAATATCATGTTCATTCGTGGTTCCCATCCCGACATCACTTCAAAGGACAATATCAAAGAGACATTAAAAGCTGAATATTACGAAATGTTACTGTACGCACCCGATGGCGTAATTGAAAATGTCCGTGATTTTATATCGTTACCCACAAATGGACAATTCATTAAAACAGTAAAATCAATGCGCAAAGATTTATGGGGCAACAGTACTAAGCTAAAAGAAGCAAATCTGGAAGTATAATCCAGTGGCTTACCCTCGCTCTCTGGCATTGAAAATCTTTAAAACGTCTCATTCAAAATATGCGCGCGTCATGACAAATAAAGGGGGACGTATGGCAAGAGGATAATTGCCCCTAGCCATTTACATATAACAAATGCTATAAAATCATATATTTGAGATATGGAAACAGTAACAAAGAACAATCATATAGGAAGAAAAATAAGCCGGATAAGGGAACTACGGGGAATGAAACAAGAATCGCTTGCGGAGGAGCTGGGCATCAGTCAGCAATCTGTCTCCAACTTGGAACAGAGCGAGACCATCGAGGAAGAAAGGTTGGAACAAATAGCCAAAATATTGGGCGTTACCAAAGAGGGCATTGAAAATTTTAGTGAGGAAATGATATTCAACAATATCAACAACTTCAATGACAACAGTGTCAATCACGGCCCTTTGAATAATCATCATTGTACTTTTAACCCATTGGACGAGCTATTAAAGGCTTATGAAGAAAACAAAAAGCTCTACGAGCGTCTTTTAAAATCCGAGCAAGATAAAATCGCCTACTTGGAGAAGCTGCTAAAAGGATGAAAGGCCGGTAATCTTAACCTTGCCGATTTTTATTATGGGAGCTTTTTGCTCCTTTTTTAATACCCGGGCGTGACGCTCAATCGCCGCTTGGCCTATCATTTTTAAAGCTGGCGAACGTCTTTGCGCCAGGACCCCCGAAGTTAGCCATCTTTAAAAACGTACCCCGTGGGAAACCGGTCCGCCGACATCGGGAAAGGGCGCATACGTCCATCGGACCGACCAAGCACCCACCGTCCCAATCTTACCGGAACAAACCTACGAAGTGCCTTTGGTGGTTCCGATGCGGGCGATGGCCGTAGCTGGCTATTTTGCATAGTGTGCTTATGGTACAGAAATTTAAATGAATGCTACCATAAGACCGCATTATGTAAAGATAGCTTTGGGAACCTACTTCGGAAAAGCATTTAGCAAGTTGTGTTTTTGCTAACAAAAACCCCGCTCACTCTGTTCGGCCATTGTGATGCACCATCATAAAATTACTGCAACTACCGATATGGATTGCCCAATGGCGTATCCTGTCCAAAACAAATCCCTTACTTGCCAAGAACCAAAAAATGTTGAAGCTATTGAAAGTGGCAATCCCAATATAAGAGTCTTTAGAAACCGAAATTGTTACTTGCACGGGAACGGGCAAACATGATGTCCTTTTTTGGTAGAAACCCAATGGATACCTTGCCTCACGGCATTGTCCTTTTAAACGGGAGGCAATGGTCGTAGCTTAAATCCACAAAACTGAAAATTTTTTATGCTTTTGGGGAAAAGGCCACTATTTATATTAAAGGGATTATGAAAAAAACGAACACCATCAAACTGAGGTTGCCCAACTGGTGGCAATCGCTGATCATCGCGGTGGTATTGATCACCGTGTTCAGGATAGAACCGATGATAGTCTTCGAGGCGATAAAGGAACTGTTGAAAGCTTGGCTTTTAAAGTGAGGATATATTATCTTCACGGTACGTTCTTTTACATCTTTACGGTACCGAGGGAGTGGAAAAACACGGCCCATCACTGGTTTTTTGCATAGGGTATGACCAAAAAGGAAACATTATAAAAGAAGTTTTAAGAGACAGTGAAAGATTAGAAAATCGAGAAAACAATTATACCTACCATCTTGAAATGATCAACCCATTTTTTGTAGCCTATGAAAAACTAAATCAAAGTAATTATCATTTTTTAAATTTAACCGATATTGATATTTATACGGAATATGGCACCACACCAAATGTCATTGATCGTCAAAATTATAAATATACCAGTGATGACTCAAACTATCCTACTGAACTGATTGCTAGCAATGAAAATGGAGACTTCGTGTGGTTATTTGAATATTACTAACTATTATATATTAGCAACTGCCAAGTACTTTCCAACGATAATGAAAGTCATAAAAACATAGGTTTTTCAGTCTCTTAGCTTCTTCGAAATAACGAATTAAAACACTTTCCCCACCGCCTCAATCGTCCTGTCCAAATCAGCATAGCTGAGGGCGTCGTTTAAAAAGTAGCTTTCAAAAGCAGAGGGCGGTAAGTACACCCCGTTCTCCAACATCCCGTGGAAATATTTCTTAAAGGTATCGTTGTTGCCCTTTGCCGAGCTGGCAAAATCCACCACCGGTTCGTCCGTAAAGTGTACGGAGATCATACTGCCATATCGGTTAATCTGGTGTGGCACCCCTTTTTTGGTCAGTACCATGGCAATACCCTTGTGCAGATACTCCGTTTTTTCGGCCAAGCTGGTAAAAATTTCAGGCTGGTTGTTCAAAGCAGTGAGCATGGCCAGTCCGGCACTCATGGCCAAAGGGTTGCCGCTCAAGGTGCCCGCTTGGTACACCGGTCCTTCGGGGGCCAAATGTGCCATAATCTCGGCTCGGGCTGCAAATGCCCCTACGGGCAATCCGCCGCCGATTACCTTTCCGAACATCACAATATCGGCATCAATGCCCAAGGTTTCCTGCGCTCCTCCTTTTCCGAGGCGAAAACCCGTCATTACCTCATCAAACAACAACAAAATGCCCTCGTGGGTGCAAATGTCGCGTAGGCCCTTAATAAATTCATCTTTGGGGATAATGCAACCCATGTTCCCAGCTACGGGTTCCAAAATAATGGCGGCAATTTCGCCTTTGTTGGCCTCCACCAAGGCTTTCACTCCTTTCAAATCGTTATAATCAGCCAGTAGTGTGTCCTTGGCCGTGCCCTGCGTTACGCCGGGGCTGTTGGGGCTACCAAAAGTAACGGCACCACTCCCCGCTTGTATCAAAAAAGAGTCGGAATGACCGTGGTAGCAACCTGCAAATTTGATGATCTTTTCCTTGCCCGCGTACCCGCGCGCGAGGCGCACCGCACTCATACAGGCTTCGGTACCGCTGTTCACAAAACGGATTTTATCAATGTTCGGCACCATGGAAACCGCCAATTTGGCGAGTTCTGTCTCAATTTCGGTGGGTGTTCCAAAGGATGTTCCTTTTTTAGCCTTGTCGATTACCGCATTGATTACCGGCTCGTATGCGTGACCCAAAATAAGGGGTCCCCAGGAAGCGATGTAGTCGATAAGTTGGTTGCCATCTTCATCGTACAGGTAGGCGCCTTTGGCCTCCTTGATAAAAATAGGGTCGCCCCCTACCGCTTTAAACGCTCGTACAGGTGAATTTACCCCTCCGGGGATATACTTTTTGGCCTCTGCAAACAAGGCACTGCTTCGTTGGTAGATCATAAGTATGCTATGTCATTCCCGTGAAAACGGGAATCTATTTAATCAATTATTGTCTAGTACCCAATGTCATTCCTGCGAAAGCAGGAATCCATTGTACAACCAGCTGGATTCCGCATCGTGCTTCGGCTCCGCTCAGCATCCGTGCGGAATGACATTCGTGCCGCAAAGGTAATGAGGATCATTCGTTCTTGGAAGTCAATTTTGTCATTCCTGCACTAAGGCTATGCACTGTATAAACTTTGGCAGGAATCTGTTTTCATTGCTTGTCATTCCTGCGAAAGCAGGAATCCATTGTACAACCAACTGGATTCCGCATCGCGTTTCGCCTCCGCTCAGCATCCGTGCGGAATGACATTTAGAAAAGAGTGAGACTAATTAGTAGTCAGTCAAGAACATTTTGTTGAACATCCAATGTCATTCCCGTGAAAACGGGAATCCATTCAACCACCTGTGGATTCCGCACCTCATTATATGTTAAATGCTATACCCTTCGACTCCGCTCAGGGTACAATTACTGCGTCACCCGAATGTTGAGCACCTGCCCTACGGAAATAATGTTATCATTTAAATTATTGAGGCGGCGAAGCTCATCTACGGAAATATCGTAGCGTTTGGAAATGGCATACAAGGTGTCGCCCCTTTTTACGGTATGGGTAAATATTTCGTATTGTCTGGGTTCGCGCACTATGGGCAAACCGTTTTCCAATACCGCTTCATCGTATTCATAAAGATTGTAGTTCTCTATTATGGAAATTAACTTTTGTGGGTACCTGCGGTCGGTTGCATACCCCGCCTGTCGAAGTCCATGCGCCCATTTTTTATAATCGTCCCGTTTGTAGTTGAACAAAAACGCATAGCGTGAACGCGTGGACAGAAAAATACTGTGATCGCGGAAGGAGTACATCGGGTGGTTGTACTTGCGGAAACATTCCCCCTTGGCATCATCATCATGAAAATCAAATTCGCCCTGCCAACCAGTGTGGCATTTGATCCCAAAATGATTGTTGGTCTTTAGCGTAAGTTCGCCTCTACCAGAGCCGCTTTCCAAAATACCCTGGGCCAGGGTAATACTGGCGGGAATGCCAAAGGCACGCATTTCGTACTGGGCGATTTCGGCAAAGGTTTCGATATAGTCTTGGGTGTCCGAAATGGGAAAACGCTCAAAACGCCCCCTATCTTCGGGCATGGGATACAGATCCCGAACCTCTTCGGCCTCTAAATCCTTAGTGCTGGTGGCTGGTCTTTCGCTGTTCACCACAACGGGCGTACCCTTTCTTTGGGTTGACCTTCTTTTTTTGGCACCACAACTAGAGAGCAAAAGTGCCGCAATCAATACATATATTATTCGCCTGATCATACCTCCAATAACGGTAAATTTTTCTTCTTCAGTATTTGGTTCATACCTTTTATTCCTTGCAATCCCCCTGTATGGATGGCCAAGATTTGGGTTTCTGGTGGAAAAACATCCCTTTTTACAAGGTCAAAAATACCAAAAAGCATTTTTCCCGTGTAAATAGGATCCAAGGGAACCCCAGTTTCCTTCCTAAATTGGTTAATGAACCCGACCAAATCGCTATCCATCTTGGCATAGCCCCCAAAATGATAATCAGTTACGAGTCTCCAACGATTATTATCGGCAAATGTACGAATCTCCTCGATCAAAAAATTCCCCTTTAACGCGGGAAACCCCAAAACTGTTTGATGCCCTTGGGATGCGTTGATGAGACCTGCCACAGTGCCTCCTGTACCCGACGCACTACAGATGTAATCAAATTTTGCATCATGCTGCGTTAAGATTTCTGCACATCCTTTTACCGCCAAAGCATTGCTTCCACCTTCGGGCAACAGGTAAAAATCTCCAAACCGCTCTTTTAAATCTTGAATAAATGATGCTTCACTTTTGAGACGATAATGATTTCGGGATATAAAATGGAACTTCATTCCATGTTCGTGGGCCAATTTTAGGGTTGGATTGTCCTGCCACTTGTTTTCCAATTCTTCGCCCCTAATCACACCAATGGTTTTTAGCCCTTGTTCATGTCCCGCATAGGCTGTGGCCGCAATATGGTTGGAAAAAGCTCCACCAAAGGTGAGCAGGGTATCTTTACCTCTTTTTTCGGCTTCAAGCAGGTTGTATTTGAGTTTACGGTATTTATTGCCCGAAATTAAGGGATGGATGGTATCTTCCCTTTTGATGTTGAGGGTAACTCCCTTTTCTCGGAGCAGCGTCAAATCTATATGTTGATTAGGGGTAATCAAATTGTTTATTTAGGCAAATTGTTCCTAAGTCTAAAAAATGATTGTTTTATATACAAAAAATCTTAATATATTTGTATTGTTTTTAAAGACAAATATAGGTCAAAATGCTGGACATTGTTTTAAATTATAAAAACTTGCTAGAAAACCTCAACACATATATTGAGAAAAGTAAGTTCAAGAAAGAACATATTATCAAGGAGCTTGGTGTTTCCAGGGCGACTTTCTACAACAAACTGAGAAAACGTAGTTTCAGCGTTTCCGAAATGGTCAAATTGAGCACGCTTCTTTTTCCAGAGGATGTCAAGACCATGGAAATTAAACAAGCTTTGGAGCGCAGCCGTGAGGACAGTGCCGCAGGTCGTGTTTTGGAACACAAATCCGTTATAGCCGATGCCAGAAAAAGAGTTTCCCGGTGAAAGTAATCTGGACCTTTGAGACAAAAAAATCCTTTAACGACATATTGGACTACCTTATGGAAGTCTGTACCCAAAAAGAAGCTTTGGCCTTTATTGACCTGATAGAAGATACCATCAAAAAAATAAAGGACAATCCAGAAATGTTCAAAGTTTCCCAATATAACGGAGCAAGCCGTGAGGCCCACATTACCAAACACACCACAATGTTTTATAGGGTTTTGGATGAACTGATCGAGGTGGAGTATTTTTGGGGCAATTTCCAAAACCCTGATAAAATTGAAAAGCTTCTCAGTTAACCACTGGGCAACCAACCATATTTAGCAAGGAATATTATCTCGTCAAATAATTTAGAAAACCAAAGGTTTTGCGGTTGGATAGATATTGCATATCCTTTTCGTTGGCATAGGCCTCACGTTCAAAACTGATGTTTTGGTATGCGCGGTAACTATCCAAATAAAGGACGGTCCTAAACAACCACTCCGAAACATAGAGCAAATAGAACGGCAATATGAGCAGTTCTTGCTGTTGCTTTAAGTGGATACGTTCGTGGTTGATAAGCACCTCATCGGCCATTAGAGCATTTTCCTTTAGGATAATGAAAGGCCATAGTGAGAGCCCCACATAATTTTTATAGAAGAAATGTTTAAAGACTAGTATCACTTGATCCCATTCCTTTGGTTAGTCTAACAAATATAACTGCAAAAAGTGCTCAAAATTGGGTAGTTAGGAGAAATCCATCAACATTTTCGGTGAATAACCTTATTTTGAAAGTCTTAAAACCTTCGTTCTATTCCCGCGAAAACCGTAAATTTATATAGTAAATTACCTCGGGGCAACCCCACGAGGAATCGGGGCAACTTGCCTGATGGAAGTTAGGTTTAAATCTCGATTATCGAGTAAAATGGCGCAAACCACATGAAAGAGCATATTCCCTTGGAAGAGGGTGATTATTACGTTTCGAAACAAGGGTATAGGGTGTTTACCGAAAAATACCACCTAAAACGTGGTTATTGTTGCGAAAGTGGTTGCCGCCATTGTCCCTATGGATATAATGCCAAAACAAACACCCAAAATTAGGTATTCGGCATAATATTTGTGGATTATTTAATTGTATCTCAAGAAATTAAAAAAAGTACTATGAAAAGTTTAAAACGTTTTGCACTGATTGTCTTTTCCTTTGGTTTGTTGACCTCCTGTACTTCCGTACGGGTGGTTTCCGATTACGACCAAAAAGCTGACTTTAACACCTATAAAAGCTATGCTTTTTACAAAACTGGTATAGATAAAGCCCAAATTTCGGATTTGGACAAGAAAAGAATTTTAAGGGCCATTGAGGCTGAAATGGGTTCTCGTGGATTTGTAAAATCCGACAACCCCGATGTATTGATCAGCATTTTTACCAAAGAGCGCGAACGTGTGGACGTCTACAACAACTTCGGTTGGGGCTGGGGCGGATTCTATAGCCCATGGGCCTGGGGTCCCGGTTGGGGCTGGGGCTGGGGAGGCTATGGCAACAATGTCAGTACCCGTACCGAAGGTTCTTTGTACATCGACCTGATCGATGCCAATAAAAAAGAACTGGTATGGCAAGGTCGTGGCGTAGGTACACTGAACAATACCAAAAACATTGAAAAGAAAGAACAACGCATCAAAGAATTTGTTTCGCAGATTTTGGAAGAGTACCCGCCGCAAATGACAGTGGCCTCCAACTAAATCCTACAAGAGATTGTCTGAATGAATTAAACAATGTCAGGTTGAGCGCAGTCGAAACCTTTTTAAGGCATCAACGCCATAAATTCTCGACTGACTACGCTCGAATTGACAATAAAAACCCATTCAGACAACTTCTTTTTTATTTCCCTTAACTTTCCTTAAGAGAAAATCCACGCTCTATTTCATATCTTTAAGTCGCACAAATGATTGACTCATGAGCTACGAATCCAATCCTATACTGGACAAACTACCTAAGCACCTCAAACAATTCATAAAACCACAAAATTATGAAGCGTACACGGCCATTGACCAAGCGGTTTGGCGCTACGTGATGCGCAAAAACGTGGATTATTTGAGTAAAGTGGCCCACAACTCCTACGTGGATGGATTGAAAAAAACGGGGATTTCCATAAATCATATCCCCAATATGTACGGCATGAACAGAATCCTCAAGGAAATTGGTTGGGCTGCCGTTGCGGTGGATGGTTTTATCCCACCTTCTGCCTTTATGGAGTTCCAAGCCTACAATGTACTCGTAATCGCTTCGGATATTCGACAGCTTGAAAATATAGAATATACCCCTGCACCAGATATTATTCACGAAGGTGCTGGACACGCTCCCATTATCGCCAATCCAGAATACGCAGAATATTTACGCCGTTTTGGTGAGATTGGCTGCAAGGCCATTTCCAGCGCCAAGGATTATGAACTTTACAATGCGGTGCGACATCTTTCCATAATAAAAGAAGCACATGGCACCCCGCAAAGTGAAATAGAAGAAGCCGAAAAGCATATTGAGCAACTACAAGAAAATATGGGGGAACCCAGTGAAATGGCCCTAATACGAAACCTACATTGGTGGACCGTGGAATATGGTTTGATCGGCACGGTGGACAACCCAAAAATTTATGGAGCAGGGCTACTTTCGTCCATTGGTGAAAGTACGTGGTGCATGACGGACAAAGTGAAAAAGATTCCATACTCCATTGAAGCAGCCCGCACCGAGTTTGATATCACCAAACCACAACCACAGCTTTTTGTGACACCCGATTTTGCTTTTTTAAGTCAGGTTTTGGAAGATTTTGCCAATACCATGGCCGTGCGAAGGGGAGGACTTTCAGGCATCAAAAAGTTGATTGGTTCCAAAGCGCTCGGTACCATCGAATTGAGCACAGGGCTACAAATCTCCGGGGAATTCAACAATGTAATTGAAAACGACGGGAAACCTATCTATATACAAACCAAGGGCGGCACGGCCCTTGCCTATCGTGAAAAAGAGTTGGTCGGGCACAGTATTGCTCACCATGCCGATGGTTTTGGTTCACCTATCGGAAAGTTGAAAGGCATCAACATTGCCATTGAAGACATGGGGCCACGCGATCTTAAAGCCTATAAAATTTATGAGGGGGAACAAATCGCCTTGGAGTTCGAAGGGGACATCAAAGTGGAAGGAACCATAGTAACGGGCACCCGAAACTTAATGGGTAAAATCATTCTTATCACTTTTGAAAATTGCACGGTTACCCACAACAATAAAATCTTATTCCAACCTGAATGGGGATTGTATCACATGGCTGTTGGCCAACACATTGTATCAGCGTATAATGGTCCCGCAGACCTTAATAGTTTCGACCTAACCAGCCATCAGATTACAGAAAGCACCATAAAATCCAAAAAAGACGAAAAAAGGTTGCAATTGGAGCGGTATTATGAACAAATCAGGCATTTTAGGGAAGGAAAAAACACCACGATTTCACGAAACAAGGTCTTTCAAGCCCTTAAAAAAGAACATCCAAAAGATTGGTTACTGCCCGTAGAATTGTACGAACTGGCCAAACAGGACAACAATCAAGAGTATCAGCAAGAGATTTTGGAACACTTGGAAAACATTAAACTGGACAATCCCAAGGTAGGCCATTTAATTGATGACGGTCTCCAACTGGTGGATACGGCCTTGGTAAACTAGAATCCTAATTTTTCCACATTTTCGGCACTAGGTTTCAGTTGTGGCACTTCTCCTTTTTTAACAGGGTAAAAAGGCACGTTCAGAAGTAGTGTAATTATTTGATTATCAGATAATTAATTCGTATATTTAGGTATGACAAAACCCCGAAAATGAGTCTCTAGCTCGAAAAACGGGGTTTTTTTAATCTTCAAGTATGCACAAATTACGAAGAATATCCGATTTTCAGCACACCTTTTCTTTTTCTTCCCAAACAGAACAATTTGACATCTTTTACGATCGCTTCCTTAGGAGCGATCTGGGGAAGATCTATCGGGGGGTTCCCTGGGATGACCTGGTGAGATCCTTTGGGCTCAAGGAATCCAAAAAGGGCCCT
>NZ_JBSXNR010000049.1:0-2085 GCF_056857735.1 Flagellimonas sp. L-11 | reverse complement strand
GGGACACCGTCCCATACATTGGGCTGGTTCCCCTTGTAACCGATCTCCTCGATCCCGATCTTGCTCGTATAAAAGCCCGTCATGGTCAGGTTCCTTATCAAAGAGAAGAAGTTCACCTCGAAGGGGCGCTCGTTGCCCGGGACCTCCGGGTCGTAATAGGCGATCTCGTCCAAAATGGCCTTTTGCTGTTCCTCCGCCGCCTTTTTGAACTCCACGCCGTACTCCGTGTTGCCCTTGTGGTCCAGCCACATGATGCCCCCTCGGATGTCGGGCTGCAAAGTCTCCACGTCCTTGGCCATGAACTCGATGAAGTCCACCACATCGGCGTCCGATGCCCCTTTGTACTCATCCGAAGGGGGCAATATAAGGTCGCAGAGCACGGTCAATGTCTCCACTTCGTGCGGGTTGAGGAACTGTTCGTCCTTTAGTTCCTCGATCTGTTCGGTCTCCTGTGGCACCCGCCCCGGGTAGGTGATCTTCGGCGCCTCCACCAGTTCCGCCCCTTCCGTCGAGGGACGGCACCCGTGCACCGCCAGTCCGCCGGCCACCGAGCCCAGTACTATCGATTTTAAGCTCTTTCTTCTGTCCATCTCCCTATATGTTTTGTTGTTTGAGTTGCTCCACGATGTACTCCGAGGCCCTCATCGAGAGCGCCAAAATAGTCCACGTACAGTTCTTGTCAGCCTGCGACACAAAGGGCCCGGCGTCCACGATGAACACGTTGTCCACATCGTGCAGTTGTTGGTACTTGTTGGTCACAGAGGTCCTCGGGTCATTGCCCATCCGGGTGGTCCCCACCTCATGGATGATCCGTCCAGGATTGTGCAGTCCGTAGTTGGTGTCCTTGCCAGGTTTGTCCCCCAAGGGCTCACCGCCCATGTTGACCAGGATCTCCTCGAAGGTGTCCTGCATGTGCCTCGCTTGGTTGATCTCCAACTGGCTCCATTTGTAGTGGAAGCGCAGCACGGGAATACCAAATTCGTCCACCGTGGTCGGGTCGATCTCGCAATAGTTCTCCTTCCGGGCGATGGATTCACCCCTTCCGGCCATGCCCACAACGGCACCGTAGTATTTTTTGGCATCGCTGCGCAGTACATCGCCGTAACCGCCCACCTTGGTCCCGAAGAACTTATTGAACTCGTTCACATTGAAACCGAATCCGTAGCTAGGCATACCCATACCGCCCCAGACCTCGATGTGGTAACCACGTGGAAAATCCAACTTGGAATTATCACCCCACCAAGGTGAGTACACGTGCATACCTCCTACACCATCTTCGTTATAGGAAACCTTTCGGTTCATCAAATCGGGAATAAATGCAGCTCTATCAGCACCCGTTGAATCGTGCAGGTACCTACCCACAATGTCACTGCTGTTCCCTAATCCATTCGGGTGTTGCTTACTTTTTGAATTGAGAAGGATACGGGCAGAACTACAGGCCGAGGCACCCAGCACCACTACTTTTCCTTTCAATTTATATTCTTTACGATCTTCTTTGTTAATGTAGGACACTCCCGTGGCCCTGCCCTCCTCGTCGGTGGTCACCTCGCGGACCATACAGTTCACGAAAAGGTCGATCTGGCCACCGTTCTTCTGCGCAGGGAAGATAAGACAGGTCCCCGCCGAGAAATCCGCGTATACCTGGCAGGCACGGTTGCACTGCCCACAATAAAAACAAACCCCACGGTCGTTGTTTATCTTCTTGGTCAGCATGGACATCCGTGACGGATACACCGGAATGTTGCTCTTTTTCGCCCCCTTGATATAAAAAAGCTCGTGCAATCTTGGTTTGGGCGGTGGCAGAAAGAAACCGTCCGGGTCGTTGGGAAGCCCCTCGTTGGTGCCGAACACCCCGATCATCTTGTCCACCTTGTCGTAATACGGCTTTACGTCATCATAGCCTATGGGCCAGTTGTCCCCGTAGCCGTCAACGTCCTTGTGCTTGAAGTCCTTCGGGCCGAAACGCAGGGAGATCCTTCCCCAGTGGTTGGTCCTCCCCCCCAGCATCCGCGAGCGGAACCAATCGAATCGGGTGTCCTCCCCTTGGGTGTAGGGCTCCCCCTCGATGTCCCAGCCGCCGTAGGC
>NZ_JBSXNR010000048.1:0-3738 GCF_056857735.1 Flagellimonas sp. L-11 | reverse complement strand
GGTTATGGCCGATTCAAAGGTCTCCTTATGGATGACCCTGATGGCGCTGAATTTTTCGATCAAATAATCGTCGATCAACATAAAATCACCGGGATTGTCCTCGATCACCAGTATGGAAAGTGGTTGGTTATCCTTTGTCATGACATCATTTTTTAATGCACAATCAACCTGCTAATTTAACGAGTTCGAGCCAAAACTCCTCGATTTTTAAAATGGCCTTCACAAAATCGTCCATATCTATAGGCTTGGTCACATAACAATTTGCATGATTTTCATAGGCCATATTGATGTCCCTTTGGTTCGAAGAGGTGGTGAGCATGATCACGGGAATCTTCTTCAAAGAAGGGTCTTGCTTTATTCGCTTGAGCACATCATGCCCGTTGAAAATGGGCAGGTTGATGTCCAAAAGGATAAGGTCGGGGCGCAGGGCATCTACAAACTTGTTCCTTTTAAAAAGAAAGTCCAGAGCATCGTTTCCGTTCTTTACGATACTGATATTGGTCCTGATCTTGCTCTCCTCAAAGGCATCAAGGGTCAGTACGATATCCCCCTCATTGTCCTCGACCAATAATATGTGTACGGTTTTCATGACTTGTTCTTTTTTATAGTGAAATAAAAGGTACTTCCTTTGCCCGGTATGGACTCCAACCAGATCTTGCCGCCCCAAGATTCCACATTTTTCTTGGATATGGACAGCCCCATTCCCGTACCATCATAGGTGTCCCTGTCATGGAGCCGTTGAAAGATGATAAAAACTTTGTCATAAAAGCTGGGATCGATGCCGATACCGTTGTCCTTTATCTTCACTTGCCAGTGATCTTTCTTGCTGGACACGGTGATTTTGATCTGCGGGGGCACCCCTTCCCTCGAATATTTGATGGCATTGTCCATCAAACAGTGGAAGGTCTGGGCCAATGGTGCCTTATAACAGGTGACCTTGGGAAGTTTCCCCTTGACGATCTTTACCGACTTCTCTTTTATCAACCTGCTCCGCAGTACTTCGTACTCTTCGGCCAGTTCGTTCAGATCAATGGTCTCGGGGGGCTCATCCGATCTTCCCGCACGGGAATATTCGAGGAGGTCCAGAATGATCTGCTTCATCCTCTTGGCCCCATCGGTGGCAAAATGGATGTACTGGTCCGCCTTTTCGTCCAACTGGCCACTGTACTTTCTTTGCAACTGGTTCAAAAAGCTCGTGATCATCCGCAGCGGCTCCTGGAGGTCGTGCGAGGCTATAAAGGCAAACTGCTCCAACTGGTCGTTGGTGATCTCCAGGTCCTTGATGTTTTTTTTGAGCGCTTCGTTCAGTTCCTCCAATTCCCTTTCGTGCCTTATGCGCTCGCTGATGTCCGTGATCGCGCCCACCATGCGGATGGCCTGCCCGGAACCGTTCCTGATGATGGCCCCCTTATCGATCACGGTTTTGACCTGTCCGTTCTTGTGCACGATCCTGTATTCCCTCTTCCAAAATTCCCTGGAAGGGTCCTGAAGGCTCTCCTTGAGGCTGGACTTGATCTCCGGTAGGTCGCCCGCGTAAAAACTGCCTTCCCATACCTCGCTTTCCTCCAGGCGCTTTTTGACCTTGTGCCCAAACAGTTTTTCAAAACCATGGCTTCGGTGGAAGACCCTGTTTTCGATGTCCCAGTCCCAAATCGCATCGGTGGTCGCCTGTGCAACCTTTTCAAAACGCTCGTTGGCCCGTAGGATCTCGATATCGGTCTCCTTGCGCAAGGTGATGTCCTTAAAGTAGACCGACAGGCCTTCGTTGCCCGGGTAGGCAGATACCTCGAACCATTTCCCCAGTGTGGGATAGAACTCTTCAAAGGTGACCATTTTCCCGGTGGCCATGGCCTTGTGGTACTGCGCATAGAACTCTAGCTCAACGGCATCGGAATATTCGTCCCAAAGCTTTTTACCCACAATGTCCTTTCTTTTCCTTCCCAGCACATGTTCGGCCTCCTTGTTCCAATAGGTCACCGTCCAATCACTGTCAACGGCAAAAAAGGCGTCCCCGATGCTCTCCAAGATCTGGTTCTTTTCATTATAGGAGCGTTCCAGTTCTTGGTTGGTCATGGAGGTTTCTATTGCCGTGGCAAGGTTGGTCGTTATGGTTCTTAGAAAGGAAATATCATCTTGACTCCAATTTCTTTCGTTTTTACAGTCGTCAAAACCAATAAAACCCCAAAACTTTTTATTGACCCATAACGGGAATACCAAAATGGATCTGATATCCTGTTCAAGAAGAAGCCTTTTGGTCTCTGTATCCGGCATCTCACTGACTATGGCCTTGAAAGCCTTATTTTGGGCCAGGGGCTGCATAAAATCCTGTACCATACTAAAGGGAACATTCTGGAGTATGGGGTTGTTGACTTGTGAAAGAGCCTCTTCCCTGCTCCATTCCAAACGCTGGCTGGTTTCCAGTTCGCCTGTTTTTTCATTAAGGGAGTTTTGGAAATAATATATCCGGTCCGCTTTAATGCACTTGCCCACTTTCCCGAACGCTTTTTCAACTACTTTGAACCAGTCGTCATAATTGAGCAGCTCGGTGTTCATCTCGGCAATGATGTCCAGCTGTTGCGTCTTGTGCAAAATTTTCTCGTTTGCCTTCTTTTTTTGGGTAATGTCCCTAAAAAACACACTGATGCCCTCTTGCGATGGATAGGCATTGACCTCCAACCAAAGGCCATAATAATCCTCAAAGGAGATGGGTTCACGGGTCTTGAGCACCTTGTTGTAGTTGGTGTAGGAAGGCAGGTCCATCGCATCGGGGAACACCTCCCAAAGATTTTTGCCGACAAGGTCCTCCCTTTTCACCCCTAGTAAGCGTTCCGCGGTCTTGTTCCAATAGGTCACCGTGAAGTCCTCCTTCATGGCAAAAAAGGCATCCCCGATGCTCTCCAGGATCTGGTTTTTCTCCCGAAAGGCAGCCTCCAGTGCCCCTGCGGCCCTTTTCCTTTCGTCTATGTTTTTAAAATAGGCGGAAACACCGCCATTGGAAGGGTAGGTATTGATCTCGTACCAAGCCCCGTTGCCGGGGTAGCGGTATTCAAAGCTTTCCGCCCTGCCCTGCTTGGCGACCCTTCTGTACACGCTTTCCAGTTCGGTACCCAAGGCAGGGGAAAAAAGTTCCCAGATGTTTTGGCCCAATACCTCATCGCTTTTCTTTCCCAACATGTTTTCGGCCTCCTTGTTAAAGTAGGTGAAGTTCCAGTCCTTGTCCACGGCATGGAACGCGTCCGATATACTGCCCAGTATTTCCTGGAGCTGCAATTGGGTGGTCTTCATCGTATGGATGTCCTGTATACTTCCATAGATCTTGGTGCACGCCCCATTGGCTCGTTCGCTTTTTCCAATGATCCGCACCCATTTTTCCTTTCCCGAACTGGTTTTCAACAGTACCTCTTGGTCGTATTCCGTGCCCTTTTCGATAAGTTCCTCGATCCCTTTTTCCACAATGGCCCTGCTTTCGGGGGTATAGAATTCAAGGCCACCGCTCAAGGAGGCATCATAGTTCTCGTCCACCTCTATTATTTTTCGCACCATGGGCGACCAGTACATGGTATCGTTCCCGGGTTCCGAAAGCAGTTCCATTTCCCAGCTGCCTATTTTGGAGAGCTCCGAGGTCTCTTCCAAGAGATGGGTCAACTTGACCTCTTCGGTGATGTCGAAGATCATGGAATTGAAAAGAACGGTGCCATCTGCCAATTTGTAGGGCGTCCCGTAGCCTTCGTGCCAACG